>JBGSJT010000001.1:0-44842 GCA_041741715.1 Pirellulaceae bacterium
CACACTCGGCGGGATTGAGACTCAGCTCGAGTGCTTGCGCATTCTCGCGAACCTGCGTGGCATCGCTTGCACCGACGACCACACCGGTGACCCCAGGTTGGGCCAGGAGCCAAGCGAGCGCCACTGCGGCCGAGGACACCCTCCGCTCACGAGCGATAGGCAAGAGCGAGCTTCTCACTGCGGAATTGATGCGCTGCACGTTCTCGGGTGAGAAGAGCCAACCACGGTCGGGCCAAAGGCTGCGCTCACGGTCCAAGAGCGCACCAGCCAACAGCCCCTGCTCAAGTGGCGAGTAACACAGCATTCCAGCGCCCACCTCTCGGGCGGTCGGCAGCACCTTGTCCTCCACGCGCCTATGCAACAAGCTGTAGTGGTCTTGGATTGTGCAGAGCGGCACCTCCCCGAGTGCAGACGCAGCCTGGCGGATGGCGGCAGGGGGATGATTCGATACGCCAATGCGCGAGAGCTTTCCCTCTTCGCGCAGCCGAGCGAGCTCTCCTACCGTTTCTGACACGGGCACGCTGGTGTCGTGCTGATGCACCTGCACGAGCTCGAGGTGCTCTACCCCCAACCGCTGCAAGCTGTCCTCGACCTCTTTGCGCACACTGTGGGGCCGTCCATCGATGCGCACGTCCCTTGGACGTCCGTCGATCACCGCGCGGAAAAGCACCCGTCCATGGTTTTCGTCCCAGCGCAGCCCCACCTTCGTCAACACCTGCGCGCGCTGCCGGTACCCCACGAGCGCCCTGGACAGCAGGCGTTCCGATTGGCCGAAGTCATAGAGAGGTGCCGTGTCGAAGGTGGTGATTCCTTGCTCCAGGGCAGCATGAACACTGCGCACGCGCGCGGCCTCGTCCCCTTCCAGTCGACGCCACATCGCGCCGAAAATCACCGGCGTGGCAGGACACTGTGGTTCCGTCATGGGATACCGCTCCTCGCCTTGGATTGGCTGCGCTCAGGGCCGTTTGGCAGCGGGGCCCTGGCTGGTTATCCTCGAATGCCCGCTCGCCACGCCACCGGACACTACCAAAGTCATGAGACTCGTCGAATCTACCTCAAGCCTCTGCACCCGCACGCGAGGACGTTGCCCGCGAAATTGCAGGACTGGAGAAAGTAGACCAGCACATGAACTGATAGTTTCTACCAGGGGAGACTCGCTTAGTCAAGGATTGGGGATCGCGTGCGCGGTAGAGCAGCCGGTCCATTTGCTCGGCTGACGTGGCCACAGTCGGTTTGCCGCAGCGATTGTGTGCTACCCCGAACTGTTCGCAGAACGCATACAATCGCTTGCGGCCCCGCACGCACAGGCGCGCCTTCAGCGAAGCCTTCAGGTAGTAGACGCCGGCATAAATCACCTCGCTGTTGCGGGCACTGATCTAGCAACCGATAGCGTTACGACTTTCTAGGATGAGCACTTCCTTGCCGGCACGCGCCAGCGCCGATGCGCAGGCAAGGCCTACCACACCGGCACCGATGACCACTGCTTCGATAGGCTCAGTCATTGCTACCCTGGTTTGCATTTGCAATGCAGTATTTAAGCGTCCATTCTGCTCTTTTCGCGAGCCAAATCTCTTGAGTGTTTTGACGGGCGAACTGCGCGCCGGCACTAGACATGGTCGCAAGCTCTTCCCGATTTGAATTAAGGTGCAATATGGCCTGAGCCAGTGCCTGATCATCAAGCCAGGGCACCACCTTAATTGCTCGGCTCAGAGTTTGGAGGTCCTTGTAGTAGTCAGTATCGTAGGCGAGTAGCGGCATCCCGACTGCCATAGCATCTAGCGCACTTCTTGGCGTGTCTTGGGCAAGAGGGGTTGCCAGTAGCAAATCAAACTGCAGGAGTTCTGTGAAAAGTAAGGGGCCGTATTCCATAGGGCCGACAAAGGTAACCATATCCTGAAGCTGCTGTTCCTTCACCTGCTGCTTCAGCAATAATTCATCCTCCCCTAACCCCATAATAGTCAGCGAGATTGCCGGCCCTGACTGCTCTCGAATCAATCGAATAGCGGTTATCATTCTGTCTACGCCCTTGTAACCGGTTAATCTCCCAAAATATATCAGTCGTATTGGTCGCGATGCCTCCGTAAGTTTTGCCAATTTCTTGGCGAGCACGGCATCTGGAATTAAATGCTCAGCTGAGTAGGCCGTGTCCAGAATATTTTTGACGTTTGCCCTGCCCTTCCCATAATCATCTACCAGTTTCTGACTTTTCAACATTACAAGGCTGCAGAAACGACGGTCAAATCGGACTTGAAGACTTAGTACAGGATTGTAAACAGCAGACGAGAGACGGTAGCCTTTAAGAGACCATCGGCCTGCTTTGTAGTTCATCCAGGCGGATCTCCGCCAATCAATATCCACGACGAAAATCGTCTTCTTTTTAGACAACCAGCCGATCAGGATTGCCAGAAACTCACGCGGATAGAAGAGTTGTGATGGGCCTGCATGGATCACAGATGCGGACCGAACCTCTGCATAAATCGTCGGGATAATTTTCGGCAGGTATTTGAACCAGTAAGTCAATGCACCAACGATTGCAGGCTCTAGCGGAACATAGTTCAGTCTGTCTTTTTGCTCATCTATTTCTGCTACGTAGCTCTTGCGTGCGATATAACTATCGACAGACATTTCAGGCGCTGTGATAGTGATACCCGTCAGACTAGAACCCAATGAGTCAGCCAATTGACTCAAATGCTTACGAAACGCGCCTTCAGTGGCAACGATGCCATTGGAAACACGAAAGAATTTCACCGGCAAAACCATCAGATACTTCATAGATTCTCGCTCGAAATTGGCTAATTTTCCATGGGTTACCTGGAGGTGACTTTTGAGCTCGCAGAGTAGCGATCCCTAAGCGGCTTCGCGTTCCCTAAGCGGCTTAGCGCTCCAACTTCTCGCGGGCTAAGGACCATATGCCAGTGGTTCGGCGTCCATTGATAGGCGAACAAACTGACTGGATACTTTTCGAGTCCTTCGTTGAGAACTCGCTCAAACGCCTCGTAGTCTGCATCCTTGCGAATAATAGTCATGCGCCCGTTACCCCTATTAAGGGCATGATAAATCTCACCTGCAACATCGGCTCGTGGCGTTCGAGGCATCGATCGGACTCCAAATCAAAGAACGATTCTGAACCCTTTCCATTTCATTCCTTAGTTCATCACGTACCAGCGGTGCCCAGACGGCGAGTGCTCGAAGGCCATCCGTTCGTAAATCGGTTTTCCCATGGGTGTCGCGTGGAGGCCGACCATGGGTTTGCCGAGATCGAAGGCTGCATTGGTTACGGCGGCAGTGCACAGCGTGCCTAGGCCTCGTCGCGCGAACTGCGGTTTCGTCCCCACCCAGTAAATGCCTCCCATGCGGCCCGTCAGCAAGGCCATGGCGGTCGCAGCCGGTTGCCCATCCTGAGTCGCAATCGCAAACAGGGTTACGGGGGAGAATACGCGCCGTGGATGGGCAAACAGCTTGTTCACTTCCTCGATTGGCGTACCTGTGGGGCCAAACGACTCGGCGATAATCGAGCGAATAATGGGTAGATCTTCTGCGGCAGACGTGATGCGGATCGTCGCACCAGCGGGCGGTGTGACGGACAAGGATCGTTTGGTCAAGAACATCCAGGGCGCAGCGCCTAACGCTCGCATGCCAAGCTGCTTCAGGTGCGCTTCCAAGTCGTGATCGATATGATCGCGGACCCATACCGTATACCCACGCTCTTGAGGCTTGAAGAACTCTTCCGCTCGCTCGATGACTAAAGCCGGATCGGTATCCGGGTCCGTGCGTACGGCGCAGTTTGAGAAGCCTATCGGAAAGCTGGTGCCGCCCGAAACGAGCAACACCCCGTCCTCCTCCATGATCAGTGTGCCGTCCTGCCAACGTCCAAACTCGCGGATAGCATCGAGCAAATTGCGGTCGAACATATCATTCCAGCGAGCGGGCATGGCGAGCCTCCTGAGGAATTGATGGTCGTCAATCGTGCTGCGAGCACGACTACGAGCGACTCCAAGAATTTTCCCTGATTCTAATGCCTCTCGCCGCAGATTCAACCAGAGAGAGGCAGCGAGTGCAAAGCGTGCCGGTCATAAATGATCTGCTCAAGGGCCGCCGAGTTGGTCTCCACGGTCCGAGTTATTTTCCAGCCTATATGGTCCAGAAGTTGTTTTAAGCATATGTGACTCTTTAGTTCCCAATAGTCGATCTTCATTTCTCCAGCTTCTAAGCAGGCTTTTTCTCCGGCTTTTGCTTCGGCTCTCGAATCGACACACCTTCGAACGGAATCACCTTGGTTTGATCTACCACACGATCCAACAAGGCCAAGCTTCTTATGTTATGGATACGCAAGTACCGTCACCGGTCGATCCTCCAGCCCCTGCTACAGTGGCTGACAAGGTCGAGGATGCGGACGCCGCGCACGATTCAGCCGCAGCTTTCCGGCACGTTTCCCATTAAGTGGGTCCGAACGTTCGAGCTTACGACCGGAAGTGAGGTCAAGAAGAGATGGACGCGACATGAACGAAATCCGGCGGGGATTTCCACGAATTTCCTACAAGAATTCCCGTTCCTTGCTCGTCCGGTTAATGCAATTCTGCAACCCGCTGAAGCGGAACTTACGTCGCAAAAAAGGGACCGTAACATTTTTTTTCGCATCCGCAAGTCCACAGCCCACCAATCAGCACAAGCCTTGTTTCTTGACAATAGTCACAATTGAAGTATTATACCTCCTACAACCTGTAGCCAACCACCTACAAGTTGTAGACTAACACCTCCATCTTCCTACCGAATCAAATCAAATCAAATCGCTGCCATGGAATCAATAAGCATTCCCTGGTTGTCCCTCCTTTTAGTTGGTTCTCTAAATTTCCCAGGCCTTGTCTGATGACCAAACTTGCACAACACATGGGAGTTGCGGGAGTAAATCGTCTCCGGGAAACGGAAGCGGTCGAAGCCCCACGCTTTCATCGTTTGGGGCTAATCGATAGGCACTCAGCCGAGACGCTAAGCGAGTTTTGCCGGGTCAACACGGAACTGGATTCGACGGCGAGCCACCTAGCCAATCTCGCCGCGATTCAGTCGCTGCTCACATCCATCCCCCTCATTGTGGCGGACTTCTTTTCATTGTTCGTAAGCTTGTTCGGCTCAAGCGCATTACTGGAACGGTTGTTTAGCGTGGAAACCACCCAAGTAGAGCGCCTCTCAGCGTTTCTGATCGCGCTGATAATTATTCCCATATCCCACCTGGCCGGACTGTATCCCGGATTAGGTATGGGGTCGGCAGTCGAATTCAGGCAGCTGACGCGGGCTTTAGCATGCAGCTTGGTTGTCTTTGCTGGAATCGGCTTATTCTGCTTCCCTCCATTATGGGGCTTTTATAGTGCTTCGGCCGCGCTGGCTTTCGTGGTTGGCCTGCCTACTGCCATGACGGTTCGCTTCGTCGCCCGGCGTCTGGCCAAATATATTCCGTGGTGGGGCGCGCCAGTTTTCATCGTGGCCGAGCCGGCTCGCGGTATCGAGTTGTATTGGCGGATGAAGTCGACTCTGGACCAGGGCTTCAGGCCTCTCGGCGTGCTGATCAATCCAGAGGACTACTGGGACAACACCGATTTATTTAAAGACAGCTCCGTACCTGTCTATGACATTCGTCGGGCGGACGAGGAAGCGCGGCGCATGGGGGTGGCCTGGGTCATCGTTTCGCCGTGTGCCGGCCAACATGTGACGCAATGGCTGAACCGTTCATTGGCCGCTATACCCAATCGTATCATGCTGTCCTCCAGCCAAATGGATCTGGGCCTGTGGGACGATTTGTTTTGTATCTCACACAGCAGTGGAATTCGAGTCGGTGGGGCACGTCCCAGTTTGTTGCAGCTAGCCGTGAAGCGCGGCTTGGACATCCTGCTGACATTGTGCATCCTGATTATGGGCTCGGCGGCATTGGCACTGTTGTGTTTCCTGATGCGGGTCAGCTCGCGTGGTCCGATATTTTACGGTCAGAAGCGAGTGGGACGTTACGGGCGCGAGTTCACCGCCTGGAAGTTTCGCACGATGGTGATGAATGCCGACCAGGTGCTGGATGACTATCTGGCGCGCAATCCTGCGGCCAAGGCGGAATGGGACCACAAGCATAAGTTGTCGGACGATCCACGGGTCACTATGATCGGCAAGTTCCTACGTGCCACCAGTTTAGATGAGCTGCCTCAGTTGTGGAATGTGTTGCATGGCGACATGAGTCTGGTAGGCCCGCGGCCCGTTATCGATTCGCCAACCTACGACGCGGTTTACATCTACGATTATCCCGACGAGTTCGAGGCCTACAAAACGGTACGACCCGGGCTGACCGGGCTGTGGCAGGTCAGCAGCCGCAGTAGAGGAGTGTACGAGCTGCGGATCTACTGGGATATGTATTACATACGTAATTGGAGTGTTTGGCTGGACCTGTATTTGATCATGCGGACGATCAAGACGGTACTTTTTAAAGAGGGAGCGCATTAATGTTCTTAAGTAGACCTCTTGAGCTCTGGTAAGTTGGCGCCCCCGCCCGTCTCAGAACCCAGGCCGGAACAATCGAGCATCCCCCGGCGAGATTGGTCCCGCCCTTTAGTCTACGAGTCGTTCCGTAGCCGCTTCTTCCTACTAATTCCTACGACCGTCCGAGGAAAAGGGTCTTGGCCCACCAAAAGACGCCAAGGTAGTAGACAAGTTTTCACCGTCCGTTTTTAATGAACGGAGTGTGCCAGCCCAGCCTGTCACCCACAGGAACGAAGTACGCGTTGCCTGAATCGTGGATGGAATTCAAGATCAGTTTTGGATGACAGAAGTCTATGGAATGGCGACAGTTATTTATCGAACAGCACTAATATTTGTCGAACAGCACTAAGGGAAGACGCTGGAAGCGGGCGTTCTTCACTTGCAAGAATTTCACGTTCAATGACTATTCAAGACAACATCACCATTGACACTCCGGTCCATTGCCTGTTTGAATCACAGGCCAATTTGACTCCCGACGCGCCCGCAATCGTTTTTCTGAATGAGATCTGGACTTACGGGCAACTCAATACTCACGCGGATCGACTTTCCCAACGGTTGGTCGATGCCGGCGTTGCTCCGGGATCATTTGTTGGATTGTGTCTGGAGCGGTCGCCTCAAGCGATCGCCGCCATGCTTGGAATCTTGAAGGCTGGCGGGAGTTATGTTCCGCTTGACCCCACCTACCCAGACCAACGCTTGTCCTTCATGCTCAGCGACACGGCAGCACCGTTTGTCGTAACGGATGAGGCAAACAAGGCGCGGCTAGACCGCTTTACAGGGCAAACGCGGCTCATTGAGATGAATGTGTCGAGCGGTATGCAGCGCGTTGAAAACGCCGGCGACACCAGCCATGAGCTTCCCGGCACCGACATCGCTTGTGTGATGTACACCTCAGGGTCAACCGGAAAGCCCAAAGGCGTGATGGTCACGCACCGCGGTATCGTTCGTCTGGTTCGGGAAACTGCGTATTGTCGGTTTGGCAAAGGCGAGATCTTCCTGCACATGGCACCCTTGGCGTTTGACGCCTCGACGTTTGAGATTTGGGGACCGCTTCTCAACGGTGGACAAGTCGCAGTAGTACCGCCGGGATTACCCTCGATCGATACGCTTGGAGACACCATTCAACGGCATCGAGTGACGACCGCCTGGCTCACAGCGGGCCTATTTCACTTGGTTGTTGACGAGATGCCCGAGATCCTTGCTCCCATCAAACAGTTACTTGCTGGTGGCGACGTACTGTCTCCCGATCACGTTGTCCGAGCGCTTGACGTGTTGGACGTTGGCGGCGTGCTGATCAACGGCTACGGTCCGACCGAGTGCACAACGTTCGCATGTTGCCATCGGATGCAGAAGGGGTACCGGCCGGATGGATCGATACCGATTGGAACGCCGATAGCCAACACGACTGTTCACATCCTGGACGAGCAGCAGAGGCCCGTTGGCCGAGGAGCAGCAGGCGAGCTCTTTCTCGGCGGTGCGGGAGTGGCCAAGGGATATCTCAACCAACCCGAATTGACCCATGAGAAGTTTGTTCTTGATAGATTTAGCAGCAGCGCAGAGGCGCGGCTCTATCGTACAGGCGACCGAGTCCGCTGGCGAAGTGACGGTACGATCGAGTTTCTGGGACGTTGCGACGAACAGGTCAAGATTGCCGGGCATCGAATCGAGCCAGGTGAGGTCGAAGCGATAGTCTTGCGGCAACCGGGGGTTCGCGAGGCCGCGGTCTTGGGTCGGCAATTGCCGTCTGGCGACAAACAGTTGGTCGCCTATGTTGTGCTGGATTCGCCAAGCGAAAGTTGGATGCCCGACCTTAAGCGGCATTTGGCCAAGCATCTACCGACGTACATGCTCCCTTCGCGCATCCTGCGGCTGGAAAGACTGCCGCTCAATAACAATGGAAAGATCGATCGCCAGGCTTTGCCGGACCCCGACACGCCTCGCCCTCCAACCGAATCCGACGGTACCGAGGAATCGTCGGCACAGCCACTGATGGCCGAAAACGAGACAACGAATCACCTGTCCGCCCCGCGTGATACGCAAATCGTGTCGATCGAAACGGCACTTCGCGATATCTGGGCAAGCGTGCTAGGTCACGACGTGAGGACCGATGAGAACTTCTTTGATCTCGGCGGGACGTCACTCCAGCTGTTGGATGTCCACGCCAGACTGACGCGATCCTTGGCGATAGATCTTAGCCTAACCGATCTGTTCGCCCATCCGACGATTCGCTCGCTGGCCCAGGCGCTTGCTTACCGGGGATCAAGGTCGGTCGAAAATGGGTATCAGCCGAACGCTGCAACGGATTCATGCTCAACTGCAACTGCCGCAAAGCCCAAATCGCAGTCAGCTTGCAGAAACAGCGGTGGCCCATGCGACATCGCGATTGTGGGCATGGCCGGGCGCTGGCCGGGCGCCAGGAATGTTGGGGAGTTTTGGAATAACGTGCGATCGGGAATCGAATCGATTTCGCGATTTCCAGAAAACGAACTCGAGGCGATTGATTCTGCAACACACGAGTCTGGCTATGTTCGAGCGCGCTCGGTGCTGGAAGACGCAGACAAGTTTGATGCCGAATTCTTCGGAATCCTTCCCACCGACGCTCTGCGAATGGACCCGCAGCAACGCGTGCTGCTGGAATGCGGCTGGGAAGCTCTCGAGGACGCGGGCTACGATCCCGATAAGTACGCAGGTTCAATCGGGGTGTTCGCAGGCTGCAGCATTAACTCGTATTTTCTGAATAATCTCTGCCGTACACCCGGGTTTATTGAAGAGTTCGTCGGCAGTTACCCCCTGGGTGATTACTCGACCTTGCTTGGAACTCTTAACGATTGCCTTGCAACAAGAATTTCGTATAAGCTTAATTTGCGCGGACCCAGTTTGACACTTCAAACAGCCTGCTCCACATCACTGGTTGCCGTCTGTCAGGCTTGCGAAAGCCTAGTTGCGGGGCACAGTGATATGGCACTCGCGGGTGGTGTCTCCATCACATTCCCGCAGCATCGTGGCTATCGCTACCAGGCCGGAGGTATGGGATCTTCAGACGGCTATTGTCGCCCCTTTGAAGCACGGTCCTGCGGGACCGTTTTCGGAAGCGGCGCCGGCGTCGTCCTACTGAAGAGGCTTGAAGATGCACTAGCGGACGGCGATTACATTTACTCGGTTATCAAAGGTTTCGCCGTCAACAATGACGGCGCGCGCAAAGTTGGCTTCGCGGCGCCAAGCGCTAACGGCCAGTCTGATGTAATCGCGAAAGCCCTGGCGATGGCCGAAGTTAACGTCGAGTCGCTTGTTTACCAAGAAGCACATGGGACCGCCACGCCATTGGGTGATCCGCTCGAGTTTCGCGCACTGACGCATGCCTTCCAGTCCCTTTCGAAGAGTGTGGGAGGCCACTGCGCGATCGGCACTGCGAAGGCCAACGTCGGTCACCTTGAGGCGGCGGCCGGTGTAACCGGATTGATTAACGCCACGAATATCCTGGCCCACCGCGAGATACCACCTTTCATTGATTTCCAGCGAGAAAATCCTGAGATTAAGCTCGACGGCAGTCCCTTCTATTTCAATCGGCGGCTGGCGCCCTGCCCGCCCGTCGAAGGTCGATTGGCGGCTGGGGTCAGCTCGTTCGGCGTCGGCGGCACCAACGCTCATGTGGTCGTCGAAGAAGCTCCGGCCATCCGATCGCAAAAATCGCAGCGACAACAAGTACTCGTCTTGTCTGCACGCACCGAAGAAGCGCTGGCGCGGAAAACTAACGATCTCAGCCAGCATCTACGGGCATATCCGGAGATCGACATCGGATCGGCCGCATTGACGCTGCAAACAGGCCGACGTGCGTTTAACCATCGGCTCGCCTTTGCCTGCAAAGATGCTGCTGATGCGATCAGGGTCCTCGATGATCCGCCGACACATGCCAAGCGTGTGCATGAGGGCGATGCTACAGCTGTCGTCTTCCTGTTTCCAGGACAAGGTTCCCAACACCTCGGAATGGGTCTGGGCATGTGCGCGGCAGAACCCCGATTTCGTTCGGATGTCGACACCTGTGTTGAGATTCTAAGGCCACTTCTGGGCGTCGATCTGAGAGTAGTACTGAAGTCGAACGGGTCGGCGGGATTTGACTTGCAGGAGACATGGCTGGCACAACCCGCGTTGTTCACCATCGAGTACGCTCTGGCAAGGCAGTTCGAGCGCTGGGGGATCCGGCCGGCGGCGATGATCGGGCACAGCCTCGGCGAGTATGTGGCCGCCTGCCTGGCCGGCGTTTTCTCGCTCGAAGATGCGCTGGAAATCGTCGCTATTCGGGGCAAGATGACACAGCAACTTGCACCTGGTGCGATGCTATCAGTGCGCCTGGATGAACGATCGCTTCAGCCTTGGCTAACCGATGGAGTCTCACTGGCGGCGGCGAACTCACCGCAGCTGCACGTGCTATCGGGCGACAAAAGCGCGATTTCCGTATTGGAGCAAGGGCTAAAGGACCAAGGCATCGCGACCTGCCGATTGGCAACCAGCCACGCATTCCACTCCACGATGGTCGATCCAGTTGTGGAGCCATTTACCGAAGTAGTCCGAAAGTTTGAACTTAGCGCGCCGGCGCGACCGTTTGTTTCCAGCATAACTGGGAACTGGATCTCCGACCTCGAAGCAACCGACCCCGAGTACTGGGGGCGTCACTTGCGTCAGACCGTGTGCTTTTCCAAGGGCATCCAGTTGCTGGCAGCGGATCCGTCCCGTCTGTACCTGGAGGTAGGGCCGGGAAATGCACTGAGCATGCTGACGCGGCAACATCAAACATCAGAAAAGAAACTCGTTACCATCACAACGTTGCGCGGCGACTCGGACTTTGATGAAGTGACCGGTGTCCTTGAGGCCGTTGGAAAGCTCTGGCTCCATGGCGTCACGCCTGAGTGGGCGCAAATGCACGAGCCTGGCAGGAGACGATGCCCGTTGCCGACATACCCGTTTGCAAGAAAGCGATTCTGGTTTGACCAAGTACAGAACAATTCCCCGGTCTCACCACCCTGCGCGCACGCGGACAAACCGGCTGTGCCTGAATTCGCCGCCAACACTCCTATCGGCGAGGTTAACTTAATCCAAGCTCCTCGGCCAAGACCGCGTGTCGAACGCTTGCATTCGGCGCTGATTGAAATGTTTGAAGAACAATCAGGACTCATTCTCGCTGGCTGTCCGTTGGACACGAGTTTTGTGGAGATTGGTTTTGATTCGCTTTTCTTGACAAAAGCCACCAAGTTGATCAAAGAGAAATTCGGCCTATTGATCCAATTCCGGCAGCTGCTGGGAAGTGAGTCGAGCCTAGGGACCCTGGCTGCCTATCTTGATGGAAAACTCCCCGCTGATGCCTTCGCCGAGGAGCCACAAACATCAGCCGTCGAGCCGGCGGCGATGGCGCATGCCGAAATTGCATCGGTAGTTTCTTTGCCAAATAGCGCCCTCGCTTCCAACTCGATGTCGGAAGCTCAGCATCTGCCGCCGGCGGGTGTGTCCGTAGCACTGTCCCCTGTAAATGAAGATGTGGACTCAGTTCAGTCGTTGTTGCGCGAGCAGCTTCGCGTGATGTCGTCGCTCATGGAACTTCAACTCCATACGTTGCGTGGCGTCGGTACGGCAATCTCACCGACAAAACCGGCCGCTACAAACATTGCAACTTCCCTCGCGAATGACCGAGCGTCAGTTGCCCCTGCCCAGTCGTCCCCTGCCCAGTCGTCCCAGTCCCCTGCCGCAACTGCCTTAAAGGCTTCACCGGCATCGCAAGACACCGGCGGTTCGGTCGGGCGGTTCAAACCGATTCAGAGGGGAACGTCGGCACTTAATGAGCAACAAACCAGGCATGTCGAAACGCTGATCAAACGGTACAACTCGAGAACCGCAGGATCCAAGCAGCTAACGCAACAGCGCAGGAGCATTCTGGCCGATCCAAGGGCTGCCTCCGAGTTTCGCTCCCAGTGGAAGGAGATGGTTTACCCGATTGTTACCGTCCGTTCAAAAGGCTCCAAACTGTGGGACATTGACGGCAATTGCTACATCGATTTGGTCAACGGATTCGGGCCCATTTTGTTCGGACACGGCGCGGTTATTACCGGGGATGTGATGCATCAGCTCCAGCAGGGGTTCGAGACGGGCCCACAAACTACGCTGGCTGGAGAATGTGCGGAGCTGTTTTGCGAACTGACTGGCAATGAGCGAGTGACTTTCTGTAATTCAGGTTCCGAAGCCGTGATGGCAGCCCTACGCGTGGCTCGGACCGCAACTGGTCGCGATCGAGTGGTTGTGTTCGAAGGGTCCTATCACGGAATTTCCGACGAGGTATTAGCAAGTAGCTCGCCTCGCGATCCATCGCACTCGATTCCACTTGCACCGGGGGTGCCCCAAAGCAAGGTCGATAATATTACCGTGCTGAAATACGGCACCACCAAAGCCTTGGAGTATATCCGAAATTGCGCCGAAGATCTGGCTGCGGTAATGGCCGAACCGGTCCAGAGCAGGCATCCGGATTTGCAGCCGATGGAATTTCTCCGAGAACTCAGAACGATCACCGAGAAGACCAAAACGGCACTTATCTTTGACGAAGTAGTCACAGGCTTTCGGGTGCATCCCGGTGGGATTCAGGAATTGTTCGGCATCCGAGCCGACCTGGCCACGTATGGGAAAGTCCTGGGCGGCGGAATGCCAATTGGCGTCCTGGCGGGAAAACATGAGTTCATGGACGCACTCGATGGTGGGATGTGGCAATACGGGGACGATTCATTTCCTGAAGTGGGTGTTACGTTTTTTGCAGGTACCTTTGTTCGGCATCCTTTGGCGATGGCGGCTGCGCGGGCTGTGCTTCGCCACCTAAAGCAGCATGGATCGGAACTTCAGTTCGGACTCGCCCGTCGAAACGAGGCGTTGGTCAAGAGGCTCAAGAGTCTGTTCGAGCAAGAAGCCGCACCAGCCGAGATCGAGCATTTTTCTTCTTGGTTCTTCATCAAAATTTCGAGTGAGCACCCCAATCTCAGCTTGTTGTTTTATCACCTTCGCGAGAAGGGAATCCACATCCGCGAAGGCTACCCCTGCTTCCTGACGACCGCACACTCGGACGCCGATCTGGAAGCTATTTACCAGGCGTTTGCGGATAGTTTGGCCGAGTTGAGAGAGGGCGGATTCCTCCTCTCCGAGGATAGGACCGTACAGGAGCCGCCGTCGGGCGGGACAGGTGCCCACACAAAAAACGACGCGGCAAGTGCTCCTTTGACTGAATCGCAGCTGGAGATTTTGCTATCCTCACTGACCAGCGACGAGGCTTCGTGTTCGTTCAACGAGTCGGTCACGATACGGCTGAAAGGTCCGCTAGATCGAACGGCATTAAACCGGGCCATTGCATTGGTCGTAACGCGTCACGACGCACTACGCGCCACCTTTGATCCCGAGCAGCTGACGGTCCGTGTAAACGATCGTACGTCGGTCGAATGCGAGTTCACGGACTTGACCACCGAGTCTCTGGACGCCGCCGAAAATGCACTAAGGAATACTATTCGTGAAGAGGCATCGACTCCGTTCAACCTCCTCGAAGGACCACTGGTACGATTTCGACTAATCCGGCAGGCAGATGATCTCCACGTGTTGCTTATGACGGCGCACCACATTATCTGCGACGGATGGTCGGTAAATGTGATCGTCGATGAACTCGGCAAGCTATACGGCGGCAACAAGGGGGCACTTCTGCCAGCGATGTCATTCCTCGAATATGCGCGAAGTCAGGCACAGGACCAGGCTTCCGAGAAACGATCGGAGATCGAACGTTGGTGGGTCGAACGATTCCGTGAACCGGTGGCTCCCCTGCAACTCCCGACTGATCGTATGCGCGGGGTGTCGAAGACGTTTCATGGTGACACAGTTCGAAAGTCGATTGGTCTCGAAACAAGGCGACGTTTCAAGGAATTTGGTGCGAAGCATGGCTGTACACTCTTTGCGACGGTGCTAACCGCATACAAATCGCTGATTCACCGCCTGACCGGACAAGCTGACATCGTCGTCGGTATTCCCGTCGCGGGACAGTCCGCGAGCGAAGGCATGTCCCTTGTCGGCCACTGTGTCAGTTTCTTGCCCTTGCGCACCCGATTTCGACCGGAATCCACTGTTGGCCAAGTTCTGCGTGAAGTCTGTGAGACGTTATTGGGCGCATATGACCACCAGGAATATACCCTTGGGAGCTTGGTCCGTGCCCTAAATTTCTCACGTGATCCGGCGCGCTTGCCAATTGTGGAAGTTCAGTTTAATCTTGAACAACTGGGACCCACGATGAGGTTTGAAGGCCTGGACGCTTCGGTCGACCCGTGCCCAAAGAGTTTTATCAACGCCGATCTCTTTTTGAACGTGCTGGACTCTGAGCAGGGGCTTATTCTTGACTGTGACTTCAATCGGGATCTCTTCGACCGCAAAACGATCTCCAGGTGGCTCGGCTACCTCGATAATTTGCTTTCGACCATGCCGGATTGCGCAGAACAGCTCGTTTCTTGTCTCCGCTTTGCGGATGAAGTCGAGGCTGACGCCTCCACCGCACCAGTGCTCGGCTCCCCGATCGATGTTCCCGATGGAAGATGTCTGCATCAGTTGATTCGCGATCAAGCGTTACGGACGCCCAAGGCGGTTGCAACGATTTGTGGTAACCAACAAATGACCTATGAGGAACTTGAGAGGAGTAGCAATCGATTCGCCAGGTACCTAATACAGCAAGGTGTACGGTCCGGCGACTTGATTGGTCTCAGCATGGCTCTTTCATCGAGGAGGATTGTTGCGATGGTTGCTGCACTGAAGGTCGGCGCCTCCTACATTCTCATTCCATCGGATTCGCCAGGTGCGAACCGCCAGCAGATCATCGAATCTTCAGGGCTGAGACTAGTTCTGACCTGAGGCTCGGCTGATAGTGAATTGTGATTCAGATGAAGGGAATAATTCTGGTTGTGACCCGCGCTTCAACTTCTCAAAACGGACAACATCCCGCTGCGGATCCCGCAAATGGTGCCACCATGGTCGGGCTACCAGTAAGCGGTGCACAGGAACACGTTTGGCGGCTAGACCAGATGGTGAATCAGGGCAACGCCGCCTGTAATTTGGCGATACGTTTCCGTCTGCAGGGTAGTCTCGATTTCGATTGCTTAACCCAGGCCTTTCGCGCCGTCCTCCGCCGTCATGACGCCTTGCGAACAACGATCGTGGCCATGGATGGCGTACCGCGACAATTGGTTTCGTCGGAATGCCGCCTTGAGATGGCGTTTGGTGATTTGCGGCATATATCCGTCGACAGCTTGCTATCAGTCGCGGAAGAGAGGGCAAGACAAGAGGCGAATCGTCCGTTTGACTTAAGTCGCGGTCCTCTTATACGTGTTCGTCTTCTACAACTTGGCGAGCAAGACCACATTCTTATGGTCACTGCACACCAGATCATCTGTGATGGCTGGTCGAGCGGTATTATCCTTCGGGAATTGACGTCAGCCTATGAGGCATATGTCCTTGGAGCTGAACCGACATTTTCACCGTTGCCGTTCAACGCGGAGCAGCTATCGAAATGGGAGGCCGAACGGGAGCGGAAGGCCAACTCGTCGCAACTGGACTATTGGCGCGATCAATTGACTGACTTGCCGCGACTGGACCTCAAGCCAGCCAAGGAGCGGACGAAAAACACATCCTTTGCTGGCGCCATCGAGACTATGCTCCTGCCAGAGGATATGACGACTCAATTGCAGGTCGTGGCCAGGCAACATCAGGTAACCCCTTACATCATCCTGCACTCTGTATATCAAATCCTACTTAATCGCTACAGCGGAGAAGTGGACTTGCCGATCGGAACGATGTTTGCTGGCCGGCCAACAGTTGAACTCGAACAGCTGGTTGGACTATTTGTCAATCCTGTAGTGCTGCGCTGTAACTTGACTGGTGAACCATCGTTTGGCACATTGCTCCAGCGAACAATGGATACTCTCGCTGCCTCCCTCGAAAATCAGGACGTGCCATTTAAGAACGTGGTCGAAGCCGTGGCTGGCGAGCTGTATGCGATTGAACATCCGCTGTTTGGGGCAAACTTCCTATATCAAAAGGCATTCCTTGACCCCATTCAAGCTGGTGGACTTAAGTTTACCCCCATCCCCTCCGTATCGCCGGGTTCGCTGTACGACTTGAACTGTTTTCTCGTTCAAGGGCACGAGGGACTTCGTCTCTCCTTCGAGTTCAATCCCCAAGTCTTCGACAGGGAAACGATTTTGCAATTCCTGGGCGATTATCGAGAGATCCTTCGAACGGCGCTCCGCAGCCCATGCACGCGTATCCGAGATCTGGCTGAAATCGCCGTTCTACCTTCCCAACTGGATTTGGATGAGCAGGTTGCGGGCGTGAATACGATCTGTGTTCAGGATCATTGGCCAGCTATCTCGAAATTATCGCATGAGCCTTTGGACGTCGCAGTTGATCCAGATTCAATCGCCTGCGTAATCCAAAAGACCGAAGCCAACGGGCAATCATGCGGTGTGCAAATCACCCATCGCGGCACTGTGAATCTCTTGCATTCGATGGCGAAGGAATTGGGAATGTCAGGCGGCGATACATGCCTGTCACTCACACCATGCTTAAATGACTCTTCAATAATCGGACTGTTTTTTCCGCTTTCAGTCGGAGCGCGAGTCTTAATTGTTGGCCAAGAAGAGGCGAACGATAGCGAACAGTTCAAGAGCTTAGTTGAATCCAGTCAAGCGACGTTTCTCCACACTCCCGCCGAAAACTTGAGAAAGTTGATTGAATCGGGAGGCTTGGGCAACGAAGAATTGCAGATTATTTTTGCGGGGGAATCTCCGCAGGGTGAGCTAGGGGAGGCTCTGTCCAGTCAATCGTCTTCGGCTTGGTGCCTTTATGGTCATCCAGAAGCTACGGTGGTATCCTCGATCAAAAAGGTCGAACCAGACGTTCGCTCCGCCACGATTGGCAGGCCAATCGACAACACGCAATTGTATGTGCTTGATCCTTCGATGAGGCAGGTGCCGGTCGGGGTGTCGGGGGAGCTGTATATCGGGGGTTTGGGCGTCGCCGCCGGATATCGAAACTGTTCCGAAATGACGCACCAGCGATTCATACCGAATCCATTGGGGAGGCCAGGCAGTTTTCTTTTTCGGACCGGTGACCGCGCCCGAAAACTATCCGAAGGAGATGTCGAACTTCTAGGCAGACGCGACGGTCAGGTCTGGAACAAGGGACATCGGATCCAACTAGCGAGCGTGGAACGGGTTATCGAGGAACATCCCTGCGTGGGGGAGTCCGTCGTGCTGGTTTTCGGGGAGAACTCCTCAGAGCGTTGCCTGGTCGCCTATCTAGTTGGAAAGGGTAAGGTTCCACCAGATACTGAGTCGGTACGAAAGTTGATACAGCAGCGCCTTCCCGATCACATGATCCCGACAACTTTTGTGAAACTCTCGGCGCTTCCCCGCACCGCGGAGGGAACGATCGATTGCGCATCGCTCCCGGCCCCACGGCCCTGGTATCCGCATCAACACGCGGATGCTGGTCCAGCCAACGAAGTGGATGCTGGTCCAGTCGACGAATACGAAGAGAGGCTGGTCGACGTTTGGTCCGAGCTGCTGGGCATATCCGGCATTAAGGTCGGTGACAATTTTTTCGACCTGGGTGGCAATTCACTGCTGATGATGAGGCTACTGCTGCGAGTAGAGAAACAGTTTGGTCGTAAGATATCTTTTCAGAGCTTTCTCCAACAGCCAACCGTTCGTGCGACGGCGCAGGCACTTCACCTGAAAACCATTACAGCTAGCCCCGAAGAGACGTGTGTCTGGGCACTCCAAAAAGAAGGTGCACGCCCACCCCTTTTTCTAATTGATTGTGGTACCAACGGACGGGCGCTGGGACGTTGGCTGCCGGTAGACCAGCCGGTCTTTGGAGTCGACTATCCCCTGCGACAGCAGCTTCCCGAGTGCTTTACGATCAGTCACATCGCCAACAAACTTGCCGACGACATCTGCGGTTCGGAGGCGTCCGAGCCTTACTCCCTTGGAGGGTGGAGCGTCGCCGGGACGGTCGCCTTCGAGACGGCTAAGGAGCTTCGCCGCCGCGGCAAGGCCGTGCATCGGATATTCGTGTTTGATGGAGCCGAACCCGTATACCAACGACGATTTCGTGTTTGGTGGAAGCAACCGCTGCGTTTCTTCCTGCTTCTTGATAGACTCGTATACCATCTTCTGCAAATGATCAGTATGTCCCCCAGTGACGCGTTGGCCTACTACCGTCAGCGAGGAATGTTCCGGTGGAAAAAGAAGATCAAGATGCTCCGGCAGCAGTTGCCTAACAGCTTGGATTGGATGAAGCTTTACGAGGCTTGCGACAATTTTCAGCCGACTCCAGTCGATGTTCCGATCGTGCTGTTCCGCAGTTGTGTTACTGACGGTTGCACGGGCCTTTTTCGCCAGAACGGACTCGGCTGGGAGAAGCTCGCCGACTGCGGCTTGGAAGTTCACCGCATGAAAGGCGACCATGGTTGGATGTTCCGCGTACCGGAGATCCAGCGACTTGCCGATCTAATCAGTGAAAGCAACACAACCGCCTAATTCTTTCACCTGTCTAGGACGTTGATTATCGTTTGATCCCAGGCTTGACTACGGTCACTGTCTACTCCGTTGCGCTTGAGAAACTTGGCTGACGTGCGAACGCTCGAAATACTCCTGGTGCTTTCCCCGCTGGCTGTCGGCCTGCTCGCCGGTCGGTCGCTAGTCCACCCGCTCGCTTTCTTGCCAGCGTTGCTGTTGATTTTGCATGCGGCCTGGGAAGGACTTCGTTGGCAAATGGCCCCGGCCTACTTGCTGGCGATACTGCTGTTGATCTGGGGTGGATATCCGAGACTCGCAGACCCCGGGCGTCTGGGAACTGCCGTGGGCCTGCTGTTGATTCTGTGCGCCGTCGCGGCGTCGAGTCTGCTGCCTGTATTCCAGTTCCCAAAGACGACTGGCCCGTTTCAAGTCGGTACGATCACGCGACACCTCGTCGACCGCTCTCGATCCGAGCCGCACGAAGGTGTATCCGGTGATCGAGAAATTCTGATCCAGATCTGGTACCCGTCCGAGGATTCTGGACGTAAAGACTATTACCGAATGTGGCAAGAGACCACGTTGAAAACAGAGAGTCTGGCTCTGGTGCGCACCTGCGCGAGTGTCGGTTCGTCGCTCGCGGGCAGGGTGACAGAGTACCCCGTGATTTTGTTTTCGCCCTCTTGGACAGGGCGGCACAATCAATGCACGTTCCAGATGCTCGAATTGGCCAGCCATGGGTTCGTGGTTGTCGCCATCAACCATCCCTACTCATCCGAACAAACCGTATATCCCGACGGTCGCGTCGTAAGCACGGTTCTGGGGCCGCCACTCGACTTTTCAAGCGACGAAGCCTGGGCCGTTGCGCTTCAAGGTTTACGAGGGGAAATCTCAATCCGTACCGATGATTTCAGGTTTGTTTTGGACCAACTCGAGCGAATGCAGCAGCCGGGACAGACAGACATATTTTCTGGCCGAATCGACTTAGAGCGTATCGCCGTTTATGGCTATTCATTTGGAGGCGCCGTTGCCGCCCGACTCGCACGAGACGATCGTCGTGTCCGCGCCGCCGGAAACCTAGACGGGGCTCACTTTGATGAACCTCACGCCGAACCGATAGGAATACCTTTTCTGTATTTTTTGAGCGAAGAGACGTACATACCAGAAACTGGCGAAATCGAAGCAGCAGCTGGCGAGCATCGCCGCTGGTTACGATTTCTGGCTGAAGACACGCAGCAAATCCGCGAGTCCATGGAGAAAGCTGGAGGGTTTTGGATTCGACTCCTCGACTCACGCCATTCCAATTTTTGCGACAGTCCTTTGTACACGCCACTGCGACGCCTGACCGGAGCTGGGACAATTCCGGCACAAGAGGCGATGAAGGTGGTCAATTCTTATCTCATCGCGTTCTTCCGCTCAGAATTGCTCGGTCACGACGAACCTTTGCTGCACAAGACTCCTAGCAATCCGTGTATTCAGTTCCAGCGAATCGGATACACGGAGTCTGACTGACGAAAGAAACGTTTAGACTCAGGACAAACATGGTTTCCCAGCAACTTAAGCAGATGGCCAGGCGTCTTTGGCCCCAACAACAAATCAAGCAGTCATGGGGAGCTTTCAGCCGCGTTGCGAGAATACCGTTTGGCCGTTTGAAGTACGTGTTGCCTCTCCGGAACAGATTCATTGGGGCTTATGGGAGCCGCGAAGCGGCGCTCGCGTCGATTCCTAGCACTTTGGGATCGAACTACGATGATGAATCAGTGGTCAACATCAGCTACGAAGCTATGTGCCGCGTCGCCCTGTGGGACTATCCTGTCATTTTTTGGTTGAGTCGATTGTTGCCAGAGGCTCGGCGAATCATTGACGCAGGTGGGCACATGGGAACCAAGTATCGGGCTTTCCAACCGTATCTTGACCTCGGTAGGGATATCGCATGGACAGTGTACGACCTTCCAACAGTCGTCAGAGTGGGGCGGCTGCGAGCAAGGCAGGACGGCCTCGACCAGCTCGGGTTCACCGACAGTCTTGAGGGTATCACGGCGGACATCTGTCTGGCGTCGGGCCTGCTCCAGTATCTGGACATCCCGCTATCGCAACTACTCGGCCAACTCGTGAGGCTACCACCGCACCTATTGTTAAATAAAGTCGCTTGGCGAAACGGACCTGCAGTCGTAACGCTCGAAAATTTCGGCGCCGCGAGGATGCCTTATCAAATCCGCAATCGCGACGAGTTTCTTCAAGAGGTTGCCGGCCTCGGGTATCGGATCCTCGATGAGTGGCCGATCCCTCTACTTTCGCACGAAATCAGTTCCCATCCGGAACTGGGGCGTTCCCTAAACTCTGGCTTTTACCTGAAGCTCGCCTAACTGCGAAAGTGGGCTGTCTGGCGCCTTCTCGCCGCGGTTAGACGGGAATGCGGTATGATGCACAAGCCTCCTAGAATCAATAAAGTCCCAATAATGAGGTATTCCATGTCGAAGTGGGGGAATCCGACATACGAGTAATTGCGAAGCTGCTGACTGGACCACGTTCATAGAGCTGGATTAGAGGAATCCCGAGACGCCCGATTTTCTAACCGCGTGCTCTATGACGTCTGATAATCAGGATTGTGTTCTACCCTTACGACGGACTTCCCGTACGCTAGTGTCGTTCTATCTTGACGGACTGGAGGTCCGTTGTAGTGCGCCTGTGAAGGCGATTGAATTATCGGGTGAAAGTCCCGATCGGGGAAGCCGTTACCGCCCCATAGTCAATGGTAACTGCGTTTTCAACAGAAAGGGTGGGGAGCAACCAAAGACGAAAGAACAGTCCGTAACTGTAATGTGAACTCGATTCGGCCAAACGCGGAAATCAAACGATTGCGTGAGCAGTTGGAGATGCGGACTTATCATCCGCAAGCGGTGCGGCGAGTCCAGATTCCCAAACCCGGTAGCAATGAAACGCGTCCGTTGGGGATACCGACAGTTCGAGACCGAGTCGTGCAAACGGCCTTGGTCAATGTCATCGAACCGATCTTCGACAACGAATTCCATGAACGGAGCTTCGGCTTCCGACATGGACGCAGTTGCCATGATGCGTTGCGCGTCATCGAAGGTCTTCTGGAAACCGGTCATGTCTTCGTTGTCGATGCTGACCTAAAAAAGCTATTTCGACACGATTACGAAGGATCGCCTAATGTCGTTGGTGCGATCCAAGATTTCGGATCGCGGTGTATTGGAACTAATCGAACGCTTCCTGAATCAGTCAATTATGGAAGACCTTCGCGAGTGGACACCCGAGTCGGGCGTTCCGCAAGGGGCTGTACTATCCCTGCTCCTTTCCAATCTGTAACTCAATGAGCTAGATCATCGCATGGCTGAACTTGGCTATGAGATGGTACGGTATGCTGATGATTTTGTGATCCTGTGTTGTTGTCAGGAGCAAGCGGAATCGGCACTAGAGGAAGTCAAACGTTTCGTTACTGAAGCTGATTTGACGTTGCACCCCGAGAACATCTTCGACAAGTACGACGGAATGGTCCGCAAGCGATTGCGCAGGCAACTCTTAAAACGCCATCGGAGAAATCCGCAGCGTTTATGTCGCACGCACCGTTGGCCCAATGCCTACTTCACAGAGCGTGGTTATCGTAGTCTACGGACAGCCCACTCTGGATACGTTCAATCCCTTACGGGAAACCACTAACTGGCGAGCCGTATGCGGGAAAACCGCCCGTACGGTTCTGAGGGAGGTGAGTCTGGCTCAACCAGAACTCAGTCATGTCTGAGAGTCGCTTGCAGGATACCGATATCGCCATAGTTGGCATGGCCGCCCATCTGCCGGATCCGCCGGACATTGCGCAGGATCGGCAGAATCTGCGCAGCGGAGCCGAAGCCATCCGGCGGCTCGACCCGGAAAGCCTGCCCGATGCGCGCGGATACATCTTCAAGGAAGGCGAGATCCTATCCCCGGACGGGCACTGCCACGCTTTCGACCACCGCGCGCAGGTCACCGTTTTCGGTAGTGGTGCCGTGGCTGTGGTACTGCGGCGGCTCAAAGATGCCATCGCCGATGGCGACCATATCTGGGCCGTGAAAGGGTACTGCCTTTAACAATGACGGGGCCTCCAAGGCCGGTTATCTCGCCTCGAGCGTTGACGGCCAAGCCGGGGCCGTCGCTGCGGCGCGTAAGCGTGGCGCAGATCTGCATGTGACATTCTTGGGGACGGACCGGTGAATACTGAGCTGCTGAGCCTCGTGGGAGAAATAGATCTCGACTCGGGCATCGAATTCCTGGAACCGGTTGCGTACGGCCCAGAACTCTTTCGCATCGTCGACCGGCTGACCGACCTGGCCACTCAACGAGAGCAACTGCCAGAGTTGTCCCAGCGGGCATTGGCGTTCCTCACCGATAACACTCAGGAAATATGGCTTGAGAGGAGGATCGGATGGACGCGTGGGCTAATGCCTGAACAGGATCTACCTCGCTGACCTTACTCAGTTCTTCCGTTGCTGCTGAGAGGGTTGGAGGTCAATGGGGCATCTGCGTATGGGTGACCGGCACCCGGGAGGTCGGCGTCCTTTGGGATGTGGCGGCTGGGGCAGGGGAAACATCGCCAAGTTCATTATCCAAGCTACGGGTGGCACCATTCTCGAATGACAAGAGTTCCACAGCGTACAGGTAATCACAACCATCTGGACCAATCGCACGGTAACCGGCTCCTTCTGAATTGACCGTGTAGTGGGATGGATTACCCCGCAGCAGGACGACATCTACCCCTGTGCCACCGTTTCGGAAGCCGTAGCGACGCCGGTGCCACACGGATGGCCCAGCTCATGACGGCTGCTCAAACATCACGTCGTCACGGCAAGCAAGTGCATGACATCTATTATGAACTCTACGTTCGCCGGCCGAACAAGGTGTTTCGCAGCTTTCACGCAGCTCCATAAGTGCTGCAACTCGTCTGCAAGTCGCAATGAAATTCTCGCCAACGAGTCTTGCGAACTTGGACGATCGGCCATTGAACGAACACGATCACAACTCGTCAGCCATTGATAGGCGAACTGTCTGACTGTATTCTATTACTAGACCTTGATAGGATCCTTTTTTGCAGTAGCAACTCGAACGATTCTAAAGGACTTAGTACGAGTCAGGAGTTTCGGCTATGCTGATCGAAAGGTCAGCAGCGAAATCTGGAAAACCGGCCGCATCGTTTAGTCGAGCCGTACGCTCGCGAACGAAAAATGGGAAACAGCAAGTGCGCACCCTGGTTGGCACTGCTCCTCTGTCACCGATAGGCACGTAGTCCCCCCCAATCAAGCACTAAGCACCAAGAACTCCCCCGTGCCCCTCTCCTCTCCACAATCAACTCTCGCGCGCGTTCTAGTAACGGGTGGCGCTGGCTTTGTCGGCTCAAATCTCGTTCGCCTATTGGTTAAGGAGGGACATGAAGTTCTCAATTTCGACAATCTCACCTATGCAGGCAATGTTCAATCTTTGGCGGATGTCGCCAACGACCCTAGCTATCAATTGGTTGTGGGCGATATTTGCGACACGGCAGCGATTAGCAATGCGATTGAGCAGTTCAAGCCCAATTGGATCATGCACTTGGCAGCAGAGAGCCACGTTGACCGTTCCATTGACGTTCCTGGTCAGTTTATTCAGACCAACATTGTTGGCACCTATAACTTACTACAATCCGCGCGGCACTATTGGCAGGCGTTAGACGCGCACGTTCAGGAGCAATTTCGATTCTTGCATGTTTCGACCGATGAGGTGTACGGTTCACTTGGATCAACAGGGCTTTTCACCGAGTCGACACCCTACGATCCTCATTCACCCTATTCGGCCAGCAAAGCGTCATCGGATCATTTGGCCAGAGCCTGGCATGACACCTACGGTTTTCCGCTTCTGATTACGAATTGCAGCAACAACTATGGCCCCTATCAATTCCCTGAAAAGCTAATTCCTGTCGTCATACTAAAATGTCTTCGAGGCGAACCAATTCCAGTTTACGGTAAAGGCGCGAACATTCGCGATTGGCTATATGTAGGGGACCATTGCCAAGCGCTACTGGCGGTGATCACTAAAGGACGTGTAGGACAAACCTATAACATTGGCGGCAACAACGAGCTAAGAAACATCGATCTCGTAAAGTTGCTTTGCGGAATAATGGACGACTTAAAGCCAGCATCCCACAACCAAAACTTAACAACGAATAGCCACGCACCAAGAACAAAGGACAAAGAACTAGCAACGTATTCCGACTTAATCACTTTCGTCACAGATCGTCCCGGACATGATCTGCGGTATGCCATAGATGCATCCAAGATCCAGCGGGAACTTGGTTGGTTTCCAAAACAGGAGCACGATTCCGGTTTTCGAAGGACGGTCGAGTGGTATCTCGATAACGCAGGTTGGTGGCAAGATATTCTCAGCGGCGACTACCAGTTAGTCCGCCTCGGCGTGTCCTCACTAGCGAGAGGCAACTAGAAGCATGATTCTCTTGCTAGGTGGATCTGGTTACATCGGCAGTGCGTTTTGTGAGCTTTTCGACAACAATGCAGTCCCGTACCGAAATGTAACGAGGCGCGAAATCAACTACTCCGATCGCGATATTCTCATTGCGTTAATTCGTGAGACTAAGTCCAAGTTCCTCATCAACGCTGCCGGGTACACGGGCAAACCTAACGTGGACGCTTGCGAACTCCACAAAGCCGAATGTCTTGATGGGAATACTGTTCTGCCAGGAGTGATTCGCGACGCCTGCGAATTCGAAAATTTGGCCTGGGGACACGTTTCTTCAGGCTGTATCTACACCGGTACTCGTTCTGATGGAACTGGCTTTACCGAAGACGACATACCCAACTTTACATTTAAAGCGAACAATTGCAGCTTCTACTCCGGTACCAAGGCTCTGGGCGAAGAATGTCTTGCAGGTGCCGAACAGAACTATATTTGGCGACTTCGCATTCCATTTAACAATATTGACAATCCCAGGAATTACCTTACCAAGGTGATGTGTTACCAGCGGTTGCTAAATGCAACCAACTCCCTTTCGCAGTTGAATGAATTCGTTTGGGCCTGCTGGCAATCTTGGGAGCGACAGATTCCTTTTGGAATCTACAATGTTACCAACCCCGGTCATGTCACCACGAAAGAGGTGGTCTCGTTGATCCAACAGGAGCTCAGGCCCTCCCAAAAGTTCGAATTCTTTTCGGACGAGCAAGAATTCATGGCAAAAGCCGCCAAGACCCCGCGTTCCAATTGTGTCATGAACAGCGCCAAAATCATAAATGCTGGCATCCCTCTAGAACCAATCCATGACGCAATCGTCGATGCCCTTCGAACATGGAACAACTAAGCACTAGGCACTAAGCATCCGTGACTTCCCCACCATCTCACACTCACAAAGGCATCATCCTCGCCGGTGGCTCTGGTACGCGCCTGCATCCGATTACTCAAGCGATTAGTAAGCAGCTAATACCTGTCTACGACAAGCCGATGGTCTATTATCCGTTGTCGACCTTGATGCTTGCTGGTATTCGAGACATTTTGTTGATTTCGACACCACATGACCTCCCTTCGTTCCAAAGATTGCTCGGTGACGGCGAACGCTGGGGAATCAATCTCACATACGCCGAACAGCCTAAGCCAGAAGGGCTCGCGCAGGCACTCATCATTGGCGCTGACTTTGTTGGTGAGGCTCCAGTTGCAATGGTATTAGGGGATAATATTTTCTATGGCCAAGGCTTTCGCGGGATACTGGCGAATGCTATCGCTCGGCGGTCTGGTGCCACTATATTCGGTTATCACGTCACCGACCCAGAGCGTTACGGGGTTGTCGAATTCAATGCCGATGGAAAAGCTGTTTCGATTGAAGAAAAACCGAAACAGCCAAAATCTAGTTATGCTATACCCGGGCTCTATTTTTATGACAATCAAGTGATAGGAATAGCGGCAGATCTGAAACCCTCTCCGCGTGGAGAATTAGAAATAACCGATGTTAATCGCATCTATTTGCAGCGTGGCGAGCTTACCGTCGAGGTTTTTAGCCGTGGATTCGCGTGGCTAGACACCGGCACAAAGGACTCGCTCCTCGACGCCTGCAACTTCGTTGCCGCCGTTGAAAAACGCCAAGGCTTAAAGATTGCCTGCGTTGAGGAAATCGCGTTTCTGCAAGGGTTCATCGATCGCAACAGACTTCGATCATTGGCTGCGGAACTCAATAACGAGTACGGTCACTATCTCCGTCATTTGGCAGATAGCAGCCAGCCAACCCTGACCTAGCTGCCAGCGACATTTACCGTGTGAGCGTTCGGGCAAGAGCATCTTGCATCTAGAGGCGGGGCGTATGAGGTGGTGACCTGATCCCGGGCGCGCTTGGGGCTTAGAATGGCCAATCTAGGAGATTGCCAGAATGAGCAAGACCCGGATAACCGTAAGCGTACATAGGGACTGGCGATTTTGTGGCGGCCTGGTCGCTAATCGGGGTGTAGGTTTGTTGCGTAGTTGCAAGTCACGCGTGCAAATCGCCAGGAGAACCGCCACATGCCTCGAGCTAACACTGCCATCCAACTCCAGCTTTGGAAGGAGCGTTTGGAACGATTCAGCCAGAGCGACCAGTCCGTCCAGAAGTACTGTGAAACCGCAGGCTGCACCCAGGCGACCTTCTACTATTGGAAGCGCAAGGTTGCGACAGCCAGTCAGCCTGACGCCAACTTGCCCGACAGCCAACGCTCGGCGTTCGTCCCGATCGTCGTTCGCGGCAACCGCCCAGCGCGCGTTTTGATATGCGTCAAGGATGGGACTCGGATCGCCGTTCCTGCCGATGCACTGGGAGCGCTGCAATCCGTACTCCAACACGCACAACGAGTTGCCGGATGATCAGCTTCTCACCGGCAATCAAGATCTACCTGCACCGCGAGCCTGTCGATATGCGCAAGAGCTACGATGGACTTTTCGGAATCGTGAAGAACGATCTTTCAATGGATGTTCGCAATGGTGGTCTATTTATGTTTATCAATTTGCGCCGCAATCGCGTGAAGCTGATGTACTGGGACGGCGACGGAATCGCAATCTGGCAAAAGCGTTTAGAGCGTGGAAGCCTGCAGCATCCTCAGCCGCAAGACAATTCCAAGCACCTTGAGATCGACGCGTCTGAATTGAACTTGCTACTCTCGGGTATCGATCTAGCGAGTGTCAAGCGACGCACGCGTTATGTTGCGCCGGAGCTGCCCAGCGCGAGTTCATCAGCCGTAGCGTGAACAAAAAATCTTTCACTTTTTGTGCGCGATGGTAGTGATGACCACTTGCGCATTGTACGCGTGGCGCTATAGTACCTGCATGCAAAGCACGAATGAACTACCGCATGATTTGAACACCGCTCACGAAGTTATCGTGACTCAGTCGGTGTTCATTCGCGAGTTGGCTGGCAAGAACGAAAAGCTCCAGAAAGATTTGGCGGAGGCTCAAGCTGCGTACGCAAAACTGCTGGCTGGAAACCGAAGCGAGAAGTTCATCAACCCTGCTCAGCAACTACTGGACTTCCCTGAGGATAAAGAACTTCAAGCTGTGCTTGAAGCGGCCAAGCGCGAAGCCGAGGAAGCGCTCCAGAAGATCACTTACACCCGCGTTCAAAGAAAAAAAGAAGCTAAGCTGCGTAGCGACGCATTCCCAGCTCACTTGCGCCGCGAAGAAGTGGCCGTTGCCATTCCCGCCGACAAACAGCAACTGATCGACGCAGGCAAATTGATCCTGTTGCGTTATGAGCCGAAAGAGGTGCTGTGTCACCAGCCGTCGGAGATCTACGTCAAGCGGTTTATGGAGCCCGTCTTCGCAGTACCAGAAACGCCGGAAACCGAAGCATTTCGCGAAGAAATGCCAGCCGCGATGGGCGAGCAAGGTAGGTACGATGCGAGCATCCCGGCGGCCATTATCAATGGCAAGTTTGGACTTCACATTCCGTACTATCGCCTTCAAGATGTTTTCAGCGCCAGTGGCTGGACACCGACTCGCTCGACCATTGATTATCAGACAGACTTAGCGGCCGAAGCGATTGAAGAATTGCCCAAGCACATGCTTCGTCGCTTGCTCGTCGGCCAATACGTGGGCATGGACGATACCAACGTAACGCTGATCATGCCCAGTGAAATCCCCGAAGTCAATAAAGAGTGCTCTCGCACTCTGCGCTTGATAGAGAAGATGCACGAGGCTCAACGTAAGGGCGAGAAGAGCCTGGGAGCGAAGATGTGGGCTTACTCAGGGGGCGCGGACGCACCTTACGATGTTTTTGACTTTCGCGTATCGCGGCATCGTGATGGACCGGCCGAGTTGCTGGAAAGCTACAGCGGACACGTGATGGCCGATTGTTACTCTGGTAACTTAAGCGTGGTCTTAGCGCCTGGCAGTTCGATGATTCGAATGGCATGCATGTCGCATGCGCGTCGACACATCTATGAGGCGAAAGATGTCGACCTTAGCGTAAGCGCAATTCCATTGGCGCTGATGAACCAGTTGTATGACATCGAGCGTCGTGCGTTGGAGTGGACCAACGACGCGCGGACGGAAGTGCGCCAAACAGAATCGAAGGTGGTGTTGGAACGTTTGGGTAGTTGGCTCGACGGTATCGTGGCCAAGAGTGTGCTTCCGTCTAGTAAGCTTGGTCTAGCGTTGAACAATGTTCGCAATCACTGGGATGCGCTGAATGTGTATGTCACCGATGGCCGACTGCCGATTGACAACAATTGGGTTGAGCGTCTCATGAAGCGTGTGGCAGTGGGTAAGAAGAACTGGCTCTTTGTCGGCTCGCTTCGCGCGGGCATGCGCAATGCGAACTTGATGAGCTTGGTGGCTAGTGCACATCGCCATGACTTGGATGTCTATGAATACCTCCGGGATGTAATCGAGCATCTGAACCGCAGTACTGCCAAGCCCAGCGAGCTGCTACCGGATGTCTGGAAGGTGAGTCATCCCGAAGCGGTGCGGACATATCGTGAGGTGGAACGTCGCGATAAAGCCGAGCAAGCCCGACTGCGCAACGCAACGCGCCGCCTCCTCAGCTAACGGGCCCACGACGCTCCCGTCCAAAAAATCCCCACTAAACGCTCTGTACGCTTGCGAATGACCGTCGCGCGGGCCAACAAAGTACTTGGCAAAGAGCTGCGCAATATAGGTCTTGCTGGTACCCGGTGGTCCAGTAAGGATGACTTGCTGTTTGGCAAGTAATGCGTCTTCAATTTCCTTAAGCTTTGCTATTGGCAGCGCAGACTCATCACTAAGTTCCTGCAGAGTCTGCGGTGAATATTCTAGGTCTGGAGCCACATCATCGTCGACAGGATCGGGTTCGATCGATGCTACATTCCCTTTGCCTGTGCGTGATGCTTCAAAGAACGGTCAAACCCACCGGAAAAGCGTTCCAATTTCATTAGCAAGGCCGGAACTACGCTCAGGAATTTGTTCAATCGCGAAGCTTTTTCGCAACTCAAGCATCTGAGTAGCGCAAACGTCAGAGCCTTCACCAGATGCGATTAGGGTCCGCAGATCGTCATCGGACTGCTTGCCCTGGGAGACTTGCAAGTCAGCTGGCGCACTTTGGAAATAATCCGCTACAGCTTTTCTGTTGGCGTTGATCGCACTGTTGAGCTTTGTGACATACGCGTCACAGTTGATACCAAATGCAAAACCAAAATTAAACTCGCGAGTTTTTCCCGATAGACCAAAAAGCAGCTGGCAACTTTTTGTCTTTGAAACGGCAGCGGGATCATAGAATGCCGCCCAATAATGGCCGTAATAGCCACCGCGTCCAAAATCGTTTTTTCTGAGCACAGACACATTGCGAGTTGTGTTACTAACTTTGGGATCGAGCTCCTGGATATAGTTCGATCGCAATTCCTCAACCAAGCGATTCGTAGGGTCTCGTAGCACCTGTTGGTAGCGCAGCCGATTTGGCCTCCGGCGATGGCGGAGCGGTGAAGTAGGTCCGCTCGCTTTCCGCCGAGTAACCATTGACGCGCGTTAGCACCAGTGCGACATGGGGCCCGGCTGTGAGTCGATCTTGCAACATGGGTACCGAGTGAGGCATCGCGCTGCGCGGCGATGCCCAGGTGGCCATCAGCACTTTGGTCGTCAAGGCATCCCAGTTGTCGACTTCGCGGATAATCTTGGCTGAAACAGTGCGGGTCTGAGCAAAACCTTCCGCGACGGATGCCCCGAAGTATGAGTTCTGCATTAAGCGTCCCACTGCAAAATCGGCATATCGCGCCGCGCGTGCAATCATGGCGACTTCGGCCTGCGATTTGACCTTACGTAATTGTTCGACCAGCGATACGGTTTGCAGCGTATGGTCTGCTAGTTCATCGGTTATTTCCCGTCTGGCAGTCGGCTCAACGCCGATCACTCCGTGTACGGGCAGCATTTCTCGCAGCCGGCTCGGCCATCCGACACTGGGCGGCGCTGGATATTCGCGATAGGCACGGATGTTTTTGGGTTCAATACCGACCGCCTTGCTCAAGTGTGCCTGGTCGAGCTTGGGCACCAGAAGCTTGGGCGGCCGCCTTGGCTCGACGAGCAGAAAAAACGGTCGCTCCAGTGGTTCAAAGCCCGCGCCTGTCAAGTAAAAGATGCTCTCCAGTGAGGTGACGATGAACAGTTCCAAACCTTGTGCCTCAACGGCCTGTTGCAGGTTGGTCAGTCGCTGATTGTATTCCGCTGGCGAAATTTCTAGTTTCACGATTCTGCCTTTCCCAAAGAAGCTGTAAGCACACACTTACAAAACAATCAAAAAAATATTCGGTCACATCGTCCCGTTGATTAGCTTGAAGGCCATCGTTGAAAACAGCCGCTTGCGTTCCCGCGAATCCATGAGTTCCAGATCGATCGAGATATTCATGAAGGACACCAGACTGATCAACGCCCAGGCCGTGTCGCCACATTCGGCAGCCTGCGAGCTGCCGGAAAGCTCGTTATACCTGACCAATTCGGAGTCCACTCGCGCCTGGTACCGGCGATAGAGTCGCTGTAGAGCCTGTTTGACATCGACATCTTCAGTTTCGTTGAGAGCCGCAAAGATCACTCGGTATAGCCCGTCTTCTCCCAAATCATGGCTGGTCATTTCAACCAGTCGTTTGATGCTCGACGCAGCTGCGGACGTCTCGTCGATCTCGGCCTTCCACTTATCCATGCGTCGTTGGAACAGGTAGTCCAGAGCTGCAATGAATATCGCTTTCTTGTCTGGCCACAAGCGATAAAGGATGTTCTCCTGAACCTTACATCGCTCTGCGAGTTGGGCTGTCGTTGCGCGGCGGTAGCCGAGTTCGCCGAAGGCTGCTGCGAGCAAGGGCAACAATTCGCGGCGGCGCTCGTCTGACTTTGACGGTCGAGGCAACAGGACTTCCTTCCTAAGTATGTAAGTATGTACTTACAATACTTTTGTCAGTGCGTTCCGTCAAGCTGTTTAGGTACGCCACAGTCGGATTGTTTTGGCTCTTCTACAGTTTTGTGGGTAGGTCAATTCGGCTGACGTAGTACATAACCAAGCCTGTGGCCAAACCGACCGGGCAAGCGATAAATCCCTTAACAATTACAAAAGCCAATGATGCGGGAGGCGATACGAGCAGTGCGCCTAAGAAAGGCGAGAGAAACCCGAACAACAGCCAGTCAAAACGCGGGTGATGGCGGAACATCAGACTGGCAGCGCTCCAAATTACGATTGACGCGATCAAAACGTAATTTGTCCAGAACTCTCCTGGCACCGGAACAAACGGTGTTCTCCCGTACATCAAGTAGAGTCCGAGCCAGCCCATGGCGGCTGCCACTAACCAGACCAGCGGCATTTTCACCAACAGTCTCGCTACTGTGCTATGCATATTAAGCCTTCGTGAACGATCCAAGCACGGTAATGTCCTTTATTTTTACCGCAGTTTCAGGCAGGCACTAACTGCAAAGCGTTGTGGACTAACCATTACAAGCAAGGGACGGCTCAAATGGCGGGAATCGTCCAAGGCGCACGTACCCAGATGCTGGCTGTGTCACGCAACGGCAACTGCCGCAAGGCTCTTCCGCGCAGTCGGAATGATGCCACGGATCGCCCGCATGAACGGGAGCTGGCGAATAATACGACGGTCGTTCTTCACACTGAGGCGATGGCGGGCCGCAGGTATCAACTCGAAATGAATTACAGTTCTTAGGGCGAATATAGTGGCATTGAGGGTCGACGCGGAACCAGAGTCAAGGGCTGCATTCGCTCCTTAGCGAGAATCCGCCAGCTCAAATTTGGTTGGAATCGAGATCGCAGTTAACTACGGCGGTTGGACCATCCTCCGCGCCCAGGCAAGACGGATTTCAGTGCGGTTTGCGCCCGAGGTGAACAAGACCGACGCGCGCAACCGGCTACCCAAAACGACCGCTTCGACGCGTCGGTCGATGCAGACCGAAAGCACGAAGCAAATCTCCAAAACCGCAGCGGTCGCCGTCACCTCAGTCATCTCAGCAACTTGGTTCATGACCCAGGTCGGTTCGCCCTGTGCACGAAGCGAACTGGCTGTTCTCGGTCTGACTGCGCGACTCGCGACCTCCAACTGTCGTTATTAGATTTCCGTTTCAATCCGCGCCGCTCTTATCTCATAATTGTTCAAGGCCATGATAATTAGGCGTTGCGGTACCAAATGTCGAGTTTCCGGCTCCGCCTCGAATTGGCAATTGATGAACGACTTCTACAGCGTTTGGCGGCCCAGACCATATACCACCTAGAGGGTCTATTACCATTATTCGAGTAGGTCCCGTGAAGACAACCGAGCCTTCTGTTCCGACGTATTCCACAGCATTCCAATCGCGATGTACAGAATGGATTTGTCGAATGTAGTCGCGAAAATTTTCCGCTCGAATTTCTTGATTCAATCCAGCGTTTAATAGGTGTTGTCTTGCTTCTCGTAGCATTGCTTTCGATTCACTTTGTATAAGTAGAGTTCGTGCAGTTCTGATTTCGGCTTCCAACAGGCGCCTGGTGGCTGGCGATGCTGTGAATCGTCGCAGGATTACTCCTAGACCCTGTATACGTGAAGCGATGCTACGACTGCCTATGGACAAACCGGAACTGATGGACCGTTCTGCTACGGCCGCAACCCCAATTCGGGACAGAATACCTTCCACTCCCAGAGAAGCAAGTGTTGCAAAAAAGTCGACCCATTCAGCTTCGCGTAATTGATCGTAGTAGTCTGGAATGAGAGCGTTGACGTCAGATACGAAGTTCCGGGATTGCGCAAGTTCTTGATACCAAACTTGATATGGGATACCCGATACCCAACCAGTCTCCACTTCGCATCGCACGATCAAACCCGCATCTACCGCATCGTCGAATTCACCATTTACCGTCGTCGAAATTGGTACACCCTGTCCCCCTAAATCGTAGTTACTTCTATTCTCAAACGGGGTTTGCAATTGGATCAATCGTTGGATCGTTGCTTGTAGTTTCGCCGTCAGTCTTACTGCGTCGCGGTATGTCAAATCAGCATAGTGCTGAGCCATATCCGCCTCAGTCATCTGCGATCGCGTCAAACCTCTTCGCCCCCGTGGATTCATATCTAGTGCAGATGGCGGTGGACTCCCACCTTTCGTGTTACATATACTGGCATTGAATACCCAAATGAGTCCGGACCCGCGTTTCGAATCAATGTATCCTGGCGTTCTCGCGTTTGCCATTTCATGTCCACCAAAAGGAGCTACTACCAATGGTTGTGTTCTAGAATGAAAGCGGCGTATCCTGTTGATGTCATGACACTTCAACGGCTCAAAGTGAGCACAGTGACACACCATGTTTAAGAGTACGACAAAGCGTAAAGCAAAGCCAGTAGTGCAACAGGTCGATTTAGAGGTTCATGCGTTCCGGCGTCAGTTCGAAGACAAGAGCCCATTGGATGAGCTGGTGCGCGAGAGAGCCAGGCGGAGGATTGACCTGTCGAGCTCTGTAGACGACTCCCATACCGCCCGAGCGATCTCTTCCAGCAGCTCGTAGTCGCCAAAGTAGCGTACCTTGTCGCCACCTGAGCCACCAATTCGATGGTTGCTGCGATTTGGTCAACTGCACAATGAGGGCGTGTCCGGAGCGCGCTCGAATCTGCCGAGGTCGAAAGGACCGAAGCGAGTTTGGTAGTTGAGTTCGACGCGGCGGTTGGACCAACCTCTGCGAGTTGGAGAATTGTCGTAACTCGCGGAGGTGTATTCGACCTCGGTCGCAAGCTGATTTTAGCGAACTAGCGGTGGAGCGGGACACCTCGGTGCCAAATTGCATCAAGGCGGCGTGCGGAACGACGAATTTTGAGACGACACTAATGTGGAAATCGCTGCCCTTGAGCAATGCAGCTTTAATGTCGGTAACTTTGCCATTATGACTGACGGCGAATTTCAGTCTTGCTGATTCCCGTGCGCGACGAGGAAACGGCTTTTCGCGAGTTAGATTTGATGCCGAAGTGGACGAACGTAGGCTAGGGAGCGATCCCTGGCAACTCGCACCGGTGCGCCGAAAGCTAAGGTTTTGAAGATTCGGTCAAACGGACCAGTTCTATTGTTCGGTAACTGAAAATTGAGGCATCGACGTCAGCCCTTAGATAACTTGGCTTCGGTTACGCGTCGATTCAGTAGGCGGGTATCCTCGTCTCGGCGCGGCGAGTACCTGGGGTATCTGGCTACCGCCTCAAGATGGCGGCACTGCAACTCTAGGTGAGGACATTGGATGAACGGCTCGTCGACGACGTGCTGCCACGCCATCTCCGCAAAGACAGTCAGGCTGTCCTCACAGCACAGCTTCTCCAGCAAGTCGTGATCCGACAGCAGTTCGCCGAAAGCGTCAAACGACGGGTCAAAGTTGTCGGTCGGTATCAACTCCATTGGCCACCAGCTATCGCTCCTATAGGTCTGCCTGCGGATCTACCTCTATGGACTCTCCATCCACGGTATCGGCATCGCCCTGCGTGGCGCGCTGCATGATCCGCTGCGCTTCGAGCATCGTCGCTCGCTCGGATGGCGACAGTTTCCGCAACACGTCTTCCTTGCTGACCCGTGGAGTCACGTCCTTGACCGCCACCGGATTGGCATCGTCGCCGGAGTGCTGCACCTTGTGCGTCCGCCCAAAGTGCTCTGGGAACCTACGTTCGCACCACCACGCGGCGGCCTGCCAATGATTCTGGCTGGCCACCTGGATCGTCAGCAGGTTGCGATCCAGGGCCTGAACCATCGCGTTTTCTATAGACGACCAGAAAAGCCACAAAGCCTTCTCGGCGTCACTGAACGACTCGTCTGGACTCTCTAGGTTTTTCGCCTCGCAACGCTCATTGACTTCCTTGCCCCATATTCGCCATCTCCGGTAAGTCGTAGCGGATAAACCCGCCGCTCTTAAGGCGATCTCGATAGGCATGCCATGGTCAAGCGGGGGGATTAGCTTCCCAAGGATCTTCTCCAGCCGAGTTCGGTCGACGATCGCGACGACCCTGCCCGAGCCTACTCCATCATGTGCTATGGCTGCCATCTCAGCTCACTCCCTCCTCAACGACTTTCTTCTTGGACCGTGAGAGCGTTGGCTTCGCGGGCGGCGGCACTGCGACTTGGGTATCAATGATTTTATCAGACTTCATTTTCAAGACTCCACAATAACGGATGATTTACCACGGTCGGAATATTGCACTTTGGGGCAGGCGATGTGCAGAACCAGGATAGTCGGTTCGTCCCGGCCGGCTCGTTGCTCTTCGAGAACTGAATCTAGCGAGGTGCCGTAAACGCCAAGCTGTCTAAATGGGTTGATGATGCCTGGGGACCAATTGACTCCGGTGATAATCCGTCGCGGCTTATCCTCCGCCGGACAATGGGCAAAGCACGTCTCGATTACCGAAGGCATCCCATCCCCCTTGCTCGCAAATTTGTGGTAAGCGAAGCTCTTGGGGTCACCGCCCGCCAGCTCGCGACGAGCCTTGAGGTGTGCTTCGCCGACGATTCCCAGAGTAGCGGACTTAACAGGCTTGGCCGCCGACTTCATTGCGGACAGAAGTCGCTCGACAATGCTTCGGTCGATCGCACCCTCATCGGAGACAAGTTCGGATATGAGAGTACGTGACAATCCAACTGACTCCAGGACTCACTTCTGTTTGGCGGTACCAGTCAAACCGTGGAACTCCGCTACGAACTCACGGACAAGCCGGTCGCGGTGGCAGATGTTAGCCGCAATCAAACGCTCCAGCTCTTCAACACCGTACCAATGTGGATCTGTCGGCTTAGACGGCAGCCATTTTTTCCAGGTCGGGTTGGATGCGTCTATCGAGAAGCCATCGCGGTCCCACTCCACGGAGAGTGTGAGGTGAGGGTTTACCCAGCAGTAGTCTTCGGCGATTTGTAAGAATCGGTGCTTGGACCGTTCCAGGATTAAGCTAGGTGAAAGGGTCTCGGTTTTTACATTTTGTAAAAAACGCTCATCTTGAGTATCGTCGTTTGACCTAGCTAAATCTGGCCACTGAACAAATACCTTGGTCCCCGTCACGACGGTTGAAGCTCTGGTCTGGTGGTCGATTTTCGGCACCTGCCGGAGACGGTCAACGCTCACGCGGATCTCATGTCGGATACCCTGCGACTCGATAATGACGGCTCCGTGGCCACATAAGGAGAACGGCATCGCCACGACGGTCTTGAGTGCGTTGCCTTGGGCTCCACGGCAAGGTGAGACGTAAGCCTCACGGCTGGAGATACGCACATCAAAATCGAGTACCGAATCGACCACGCTGGCCGGTATGCCAGGGCCGTTATCCTGAACGGTGAGTCCTGTATCGCAGACCGTGACCGCGATACGTGGCGGAATGTCCGCTTCCTCGCAAGCGTCCAAGGCGTTGTCTACCAGCTCCTTGAGGCATACCAGCGGCCACTCGGCAACCTGGTGGCCAGTCTGTGCGACAAGCTCCTTACGCGACAGGAAGTCGAGTGAACGGCTCGTCTTGAAGTGCAAGCGTTCCAGTTTCTTGCTCGGTGCCTGACGCGGCTTGGGTGGCTCCTTTGCGGCAGGTGCGGCTACGTCCGTAGCGGATGTCAGTTCTTGCTTGAGCTGATTCATCGCCGACAGACCTGGAGCGACGGGAACGCTGCCCATGCGACGCCAGAAGTCCGGGCGCTGTTCAAGCGGGATTGAGTGAAATAGCCGCAAGATTTCGCGACGTGGGTCATATTCCTGAATCAATGCACTACTCCTGGTAATGACGATACGGTCGGTGAACTCTTGATTGATATGCCGGGGATGAATCCAAGCTGCCGGTACGCGATACGCTCGATTGTCTGTTTGACGTGCTCTGCGTCATCGGCAGCCACTATCAATCCGTCGTGGATTCCGACTACTGGAATGCCTTTGGCGAACACGGTGGGAATCGCGGTATCTACAAACAACTTGCCTTCGGCTCGGGTCAGCAATGCTGATAGCCCTGATACCCCATGCTTGAGTCGCAGACCGGAAACTAGTTTTGCCAGTGCGGGGTGGCGTTGCTCCAGTTCGCGCAGCAGAGGGCGGTGGCGGTGGTCGCGAGAGAACAGGCATTGTCGTTGCCATTCCACCTTGGCTCCCCGCAACCGCTCCGCAATGTCTTCGGTGCTGTAGCCCAGACCAGTCATTTCGTAGGTGGTGTGACGAGCGAACTCCGCGTAAACGGATTCGTACGGGAGGTAGAACTGGCCGGATTGCAACTCGGCTATGAGTTCCTGCCGATCCTCGGGTTTGAGCCACGAGGCCAGAAGCGTTGCGTAGGAAGCGTGCAAATCTACCTCGGTAGTCGCTAGCCCGTCCAATGTGGCCCTGCGACGATCCACTTTCACCAAACATGTCATCGGCTGGTACAACCGGCCATGCCGCCTAACTAACAGTCTGGGAACGCCTGTTTGGGTTAGCTTGTTCAGCCGCTCTTGGTTTTCCGGTTTACGAGAAGCGGAAACAGTGGGAAGCTCGATTTTATCAAGGCTCTCAAGTGTCGCTTTTCCCCAGTCAGTAGACCCGTCGATGTCCACGTTTTGAGGCAGGTCGTGCGCCAAACAGTAAGCAGTCCACTTTGAATGACGATCTGATAGCCATGCACATGGAATCATCCTCCAAGTACCCCAAGTCTTATCTACAACCAGTAAGCAACCACCATTACCTCTATCTGTTGGGGGGTTTTTAAGTGCCTTTTCAATGCCTGGAAATGTGAAAACCCTTTGTTTTGATTGGCCACCCTGGCTATGGCGTCTCACAACTTCGGTGCAAACTGCCAACGTCCTAACGAGAGCTTTTCTGGCTTCAACTCCGTGCGTCGAATCAAGGCGTTTGGTGCTGATTCCAAAACGGCCAAACTTCAAGAATTTGGCGAACGCAAGCCGTAGCTCGTGGCCAATCGTCTCGGCGTGCTTGCCCTTCAGTTTGCGTATGATGGCATCGAGCGACCGATGACTCCGCACCCGTAGCGGCGTCGTCTTTGGGTCAAGCCATTTGATTTTTTTACGAGTGATTTCCGGCTGGCCGTAGGCATGGCAGTCGGTGGGATTAGTCTTAGAATATAGAATCGTGTCGACCACTGCTTTGGTCCTCATGTTTTGGTTTGGCCTTTCGCTTCCCCTGGCAGGTTCCGGCGATTGGCAGAATGTGAAAATGCGAAGCAGCCGACGGAGTAGTACCCGCCGGCTGTCTTCGTTTGGCTAGGTGGTTGCGGTCTCTTGTTGGCGCTCAAGCCACGCGTCGAGAGCCTTGGCGGGGTATAGAATCCGCTTGCTCAGTCGGATCGACGGTAAGCCTCGGTTCTCCCGCCAATCCCGCACGGTAGTTGTGCTCACGCCGAGCTTTTTTGCCGCATCGCGACATGTCAGTAGTGGATTTTCAGTACTCATGGTTTCTCCAAGATTGATAGGTAAGTGGCTCGAAATGACGCCAAGTGCAAAACAAGGTCAACGCTATCGACTGGATTCGAGCGGAAACATGTCACGAAAAAACGAAAAAAGGGACCAAATCTGGTCCCTTTCCTTTTTATTGTCCGTCCGCAAGGCGATATTTCAGTAGCCCTTTCCTCGAGGGCGACGGCTAGCAGGCTTTCAATTTCGGCTTCCAGTCGCCGCGTGGTCAATTGATAGTCGACAACACGTTGCTCCACGTTGTAATGTTCTCGATCTGCCAGACACTCCCTCAGTGAGCCCCTGACGTCCCGCCTCGGCTTCGGCTCCTCGGCCAGCGAACGACTATCCACAGGCTGCCACGATTCGACCAACGCTTACAGTTCTCGTTGAGCAACGCGCCAGCGATAAGCGGCTGATTGCTCCATGCCGACAGGCGGACTGATGAGCGTCCTACCGTCAGATTCTTCGGTTATCGCCGATATCGCGACAGGCAGCCGCAGCCGCATGAACGCCCCATGGGGCATCGGTAAATTGTTCATATATGTCTTCCGTTCGACCGTGGTTTCTACTTCGGTTTCCATCGTTGCAGTACTCAATTTCACTCTCCGTTTGAAGCAAACAAGTATGATGTCAGCCGAATCGCATCCTGGATGGCCGACAAAAAAAATCGTTCTTCGCGCCCACGTCGTGCGGGTACGGCTGGGACAACGTGTCCGATTCGCATGAGCCACCGCAGCCGCTTGGCGGCGATGTTTAGTTCCCGGCAGACCGTTGCCTCATCGACAGTACCTTCGCTTGTTAGCCTGAGCGGCGGTGGCTCAGGTGCCGGTGGTGGCTCCGCCTTGGGCTTCGGCCGCATCGGGTAGTACGGCCTCATCCTGCGACCTTCCCCGTTTTCGATAGCGATTCGATGACTTCATCGACCGCGTATCGTCTTACGTTTCCTAGCCAGATTTTGACCGGGATGAGCCCCTGCGCGGTCCACCTATCGAGCGTCGACACACTGACGCCTAGTGCGTTCGCCAGGCCGTGGCTATCCACCAGAGCCGGCCTCCCGCCTTGAGCGTCGAGCATCTTCACCACCATCATCGCGATGCGGTGGGCTAGTTCAGTTTGTTCCCGTGGCGTCAGCATGTTGTCCACCTCCTTTCCCGATGAGTTTGTCCAGGTCTACGCGGCGATACTTCTTCGTTCCCACCAGCGGCTTAATACCGCCCGCCTCCACAATCTTCTTGAAAGTCGTATACGTCAGACCGACGTATCTCGCGCTTGCCTTGGTACCCATGACCGTTAATTCTTGTGCGGGCATCTCTCTGCCCTCCTTTCTTGCATGTAGGACCTACGATTCGATTGGCCATAGCATTCCGAAATCAACTTTCTTGCGATTTCTTGCCCCAATCCGAAAACAACCGCAACAGTTCCACACGTTTCATCTGGTAAACTCGAGGCGGCCCCGTCGCGTCGAGCTGAGTTAGCGAGTATCCGCTTCACCTGATCACAAGTAAGCTCAGAATTTGCTTCCAGTACTATGGACTCCACCCCCGAATCGTGACGAGCTGGCATGCTGGTTCCAATCGTGAGCGTATATCCCGAAGAATGAACTGGCTGCAGCGAAGCCATCGAGCGAACAGAGACGTCAGCGTCTCCTGGGGCAGCATTTTTGGCTTTCATAAGCCATGGCGTGATGGACCGCTGCTACGGAACCGAGAGATTTGACCCAAGGCGGCATCGCCGTCGAATCGAGTGACGTATGACCTATTAACCTGAGTGGAAGCCAATTTAAACCGCTTGTTGGACTGCGCCAGGATCGATCTCAACGCCAATCCACTCGGAAAAGCAGTCAAGTACGGCAGCTCGGGTTCAAACTCTGGCTTATGCCGACGCACGTTCGCAGGATCTTCAATAGTCGCAACCTTGATCGAAGCGTGCCCAAAACAGCTTGAATCGCGTTGCACCCACAAAGTTTACCACTACCGCCGTTACCTGATCCTCGATCGATCTGGATGCGTCAATTCGCGCCACATACTAGCGCCATTGGTTTCTCCGAGCTTTTCAGAGAAGCGCCACGCCAGCTGCTTCGGCTAGGCCTTGTGCTGTATCGGGCATCGCAACATTCCCTAACGAGAATCTAACCCTAGCCGACAATCGCTATCGCACATGTTACACTCTCCCCCACCGTTGGGCGTCACCAGCGTGTTAGAGCTCGGCATTGATGTCGGCGACCTGGATCGCGTCATTCAGATAGACGCACCATTAACTGTTGCCAGTTTCCTACAACGCATGGGACGAACTGGCCGGCGGGCAAGAACCGTTCGTAATTGCTTGATGTTGGCAACCAAGCCCGAGCGATTGCTTCAGGCGGCGGCTCTCACAGAACTGTGGGAGAGCGGCTTCGTCGAACTAATCGTTCCTCCACCTGAACCGTATCACATTCTCTCGCAGCAACTGATGGCACTGGCGCTGCAAGAAAGTGGCGTCGGGCGACTGGACTGGTTCAAGTGGATCGAGGGCGTTTATGGCTTCAGCCAGTTGCCCAAAGAATCGATCGACGAGCTTGTCCGCTGGATGATCGAGACCGAGATCCTGTCCGACGATGCAGGATTGCTATGGTTGGGAGCCAAGGGAGAACAAACGTTTGGTCGGCAAAACTTCATGGAACTTTTTTCAGTCTTCATGACGCCTCCCATCTTCCGCGTTTTGCATGGCCGGCAGGAGATCGGCCAGGTCGATGAATCGGCATTACTGGTAAAGCAGGACGGACCGCGCGTTCTGTCTTTGGGTGGCAACGCCTGGAAAGTGAACTACATCGACTGGCAGCGTAAGATCGCGTTCGTAGAACCAACCGATGTCCTCGGTCGAACACGCTGGCCTGGTTCGGGGCTAGGGCTCTCCCACAAGATCTGTAAGGCGATGCAATCGATCTTATGTCGCTCTGATCAATCAGACCGCTGGTCGAAACGATGCAAGACAGAAATCGATCGATTGCGTGATGACTTCAGTTGGCTTCAGGCCGACTCAACGTCTCTGCTGCTGGAATCCGGCGATCGCTGGTCTTGGTGGACGTTTGCCGGCGCGAAAGCGAACGCCACGCTCGCTTACTATTTAGCGCAAAATCTGAAATCGACCGTATCCAGCGATGGTTTCAGCTTGAAGTTTTCCGAGGACGTATACTGCGATCAGATTCAGGGAGCTCAGACGCAACTAGCTGAGCTAGGGGCTGAAAACTTGCGTCCAGTTGCTCACGAGAAGGCGATTCGAGGACTCAAGTTCTCCGAGTGCTTGTCTCCCCGCCTCGCCGATGAAGTCACATCCATGCGTTTGCGCGACGATGCGGCAGTTGCGAGTGTACTGAGTGAAGATGTTCGTGTGACGATTCCCTCGCCAGACGAGAGCTTCAAGCCATCGATCGGTACTCGTAGATCAAGCCACGCAACTCCGAACCTACCTGAAGCCGTTAAAACCATTCGAGTTGGCGACGGCGAAATCGAACTGGGCGATGCAAGTACCGCCGACAAATCGCTCCGAGCCTTGAGCGTTCGTCAGCCATGGGCTGAGTTGATCAAGGTCGGCGACAAGACAGTCGAGTATCGCAATTACCCAACTGACGTTCGAGGTGTCGTTTACATCTACGCCACTGCCACACGCTATGATGCTGAAGACGAGAGAGAGATTCAAGCCGAAGTCGATATTGATCTCGACAGCCTTCCCCGCGGAGTCATAGTTGGAACAGTAGAAGTTTACGACTGCCAACAAGGCTCAGACGACAACTTTGAGTGGCTGCTTCAATCGCCGCAGCGACTCAATAAACCACTCAAGCCAAAACGCAAACCTGAACCAGCCTGGTCCTTCCCATTTTGAGAACGCCGTTACAACAGTCGATTTTGCCAACGGACAAAGTAAAACCTCAATTCCCGTGCGTACTGGAAGATACTTATTTCAGTCGCTCATGATTTTTATCGCGGAACAGCATTTCTTTCAGCTGTTGTCTGCAAACCTTTGGACCTGATGCCATTTGCAACGCAATTGCGTCATTCAGAAGTGGCTATGAGGAATATTGCGAGCGCAATAGTTGTCGAGGATTCAGCCTACAGAATCTCTGTTCGAGCTGGACACTTGGTCAGCGTCCAAAATTTGAATCAGATTGGCACGCGCGACCGTGAGTTGGTCGCCGTTCATGCGATTGAGCAGGCCGACTAGCTCGTTGCGGAGAACCACATCCTGGACGGTCTCGCGAGCGGCTTCAGCGAACCATTCGCGGAGGTCGGATAAGCGGTCAGAATGGCCCGTTTTTGACGGGCTTGTGGTGCGTGGCGTGGTGCGGATTTCAGGAATTCGCGTATTTCCCTGGGAAACAGCGACTTTTTCGACTCCCCTACGGCGTACTGAGCCACTCTCCGCAACCCCTGGAAAAGCCACGTTTTCCAGGGGTTTTTTCATGGTTCCCCCCCAGACGGTATCGGACTACGGGCTTCTCTGACGCCCCTAGACGTGCAGAGATGTTGTGCGTGGCGTTGTGCGGATTTGAGGCCCGCTCTCAATGCTCCGGCGTGACGTGCCGATAATGCTCATCTGCGACCCTCTCCGAGTGTCCTAGCCACTCGTTCAACACATGGCTGTGGAACATCTCGTCCAGTTCCGTGCGTCGCGTGCTTCGCAGCGTTACGCACGTTTGAGGCCATAGTTTGTCCTTCACAATCCGCTTGACTCGTTTCCGTAACTGGGGGGTGCGCTACACTTTTCGGGGCCAGAAGCTGTGGCCAGTGGCATTCACTGCTACGAGTTTGTACGGAAACGACGGCGCAGCAGTCGATGCAACCGACCGCACGTTGAACAAACAGTTCCAGCCGTGCTCGGTGTGATCTCAGCACTTTGTCGCCGAAAATCGTGAACCAAGAAACGGTCGC
>JBGSJT010000002.1:0-2854 GCA_041741715.1 Pirellulaceae bacterium
TTTGCTGGTTTCTGATGACGATTTTAGCCAGACGAAAAGAGGCTTTTCCAGATTGTTTTCGAACAACGAGATCAGTTCATCAAGCCGGACGGATACGAGTTCACCGTTCGCAACCGTGACGGCGAGGTTGCCTGGCTGTTCGCCAAATCGTGAGGCCGCGTATTCGTGTTGCAGAGCCAAGGATTCGTCCGCGATTGCACTTTGGGCGTTGGCTTCAGGAGTAGAGAGATCTGAACGTGTATCGCCATTTAGGCGGTCCTGAAGGCTGGCTAGCGCCGATCCGATATCTCGTTGCGCTTTAACTGCTCGATCCTCTGGTAATCGTGCCGCCTTGGTGGCGGGGCGCTGTGAAAAGTTTCCAATAGGATCTGCGGATTCCTCCACCGCCGGGTGAACCGGTGAGGACAGGTAATTCAATTGCCTCGCCGCGATACGGGATGTCGGCTCCTCGCCTTTGGCTTTGCCTTGCTCGGCAGCTACCGCGTTCGGCGACACGTCTGACGGATCAATTGCGATAATCTCCGATGCGGCAAGGTCTAGGATGGGAAGGGATGAGTTCGCGGCGAGTTCAGTCTTATCACCGGGATCTATCGCAATCATGCGGTCGGTGGCCTTCGATATCGCGTCTGGGCCAAAATCAGCGGCCGCAACCCTAACGGTCTCAGCGTCCGGGAAGACGGCAGTTTCTACGTCTGCAAGGATGGCGCTCTCGTTGCTTGCTGGCAAAGTGAGTTCTGGTTCCGAAATGGCAAGGCTGGGTTCGGAACCGAGCAGAACTTGTGGCGGACCAATGCGACTGTTGTTCTCTGATAGTGCTCCATTCTCCGGCAACTCTACCATATTCGCAGCTGGTACATCACTCGATTTAGCGGCACGCTTGGGCATGCTTTTGGCACTCAGTTGATCTGGAAGATACTCAGTCTGAAGTGAGACAATTGCTGAACTGACCGGCAAAGATCGAACGGAAGCGGCGTTAAGCGAAGGCGTCTCAGACGGCGAAGACACTGGGTTGATCCTGTCAGAATTGGCGTCTCGATGCTCAGCCAGCCCCTGTTTGGCATTGCTGCCTTCAAAATAGCGAACTTGAGGGCCACCTACAGTTAAGGCGAGTACGGCTATCGACACCGCACCTACCGTGGTGACCAGACCATGCCTGTTCCCTCTAAAAGTCACACGAGCGTTCGGCCTGAGACCGAGCTCACGCTTCGGTGTAATCCCATACGTCGCCACAGGGAATTGTGCGCCAAGTGAAGAGTTTTCAGGCAAAGGAACTCCATCCTTTCATCACTAATACCAGAAATTAATCCTGGCTTGGTGTCAATTGACGCTCGTGCGCTTCAAGTGGACAACAATTTACTTGCATGGCCCCAAAACGCGCAGTTTTTCTGCGCAGCCCCTCATAGCAGAAATCGAGCAAGAGTGTGAGATAAGGTTGACGGGCTCATTATGATCATGATCCGGTCCCGCTCGACGTAATTTTCTGCGCTAAACCATTCTTTTGCTTTGGCTTCGCAAAAGCCCGCTGCCCCGTTAGGTCGTTAATGATCCAATATCGTAGAAAGAGAAAAGGGCAGTCAGAGATTTGTTGATCTACCCCAGCTACAAACCAAATGAATCCCCTCTCATTTTTCCGCACAATTTCTATTGCATGCGCTTGTTATAAAAAGTGGAGGCTTGATTGGCCCGAAATTCGTACGGACGGCGTAGATCACTGGTGACGGGCGGTGCCGGTTTTGTTGGCTCAAACTTAATCGACCGGCGTATCGGTCGTGGACTTGAAGTGCTCTGTGTCGAGAACCTCTTCAACGGCGACAAATCAAACTTGGATCACCTTGCGGGAAATCCGTCCTTTGAGCGGTGTTGTCGTAACGGTTTGCGAGGCGTGGGCCAATTAGCGGCTTGTTGAACCTGCGACTCTCAGCTCAGTAGCGGATGGGTGCCGATCAAATTGCCAGGCTGACTGTAGCGACAAACCAGGATTTCTTCATTTTTGCCCTGACTGATGCCGCAACCCACTGCGCCGGTTCTTCGCCAAACGAGTTGAGTATAGTGGCTCACATCTTGAACGCGTCCCGTGGAACTGTTGGCTGGGAACACTCCCTCAACAAAGTAATCTTTTTCCTCTATCCAAAGATTGACCATGGCTTCGGGTGAATAGGCACCTGAAGTGCCCCCCCAAATGTTTTCACCCTCTAGGGGCTTGCCAGGAAGATTGGGGGAGTGTTCAAATTTGCCGCTGGTAGCGAGGTAATCCGCCCACGCCTGCGCACGCTCTGCGAGCGCACGATCCCACTTCAAGGGAGGCATGCCCATGGCCTGCCGTTCGTGATTGTGGCTGTAAAGGACACGAGTTTCGAAGCTGGCCAAGCGCCCCTGCATGCCAGGGAGGAAGACTGCAATTGCCAAGATCAACGCCAACTTGGTCGTTGATTTCGCAATAGTAAGATTGGTGTTTCCTTCGCCCATCCATAGGGAATAAGGCCTAACAGCCTAAAACATCGTGGCAGGCTTTGCTTAACGAATATTAACCGTATCAAGGCTTCCGCGTTGGTTGAGAGGCGTATCATCCGACCTCGTTATTTCGACGATGTCTCCTACTTTGGATGCCTCAAAGAGCTTGTTGGAAAATTCGACTGGAAGGCCGATACAGCCGTGTGAAGCACGGCGCTTCGACATCGGGCTACCGTGCAATGCGACCCCGTCGTTTGTAATGAACAGAGAGTTCGGCATCGGCGCATCGTAGCTGCGCGAATGGTAGTCGCTGACTTTCCTCAATATCGGGAAGGTGCCTTCTGGTGATGACATGTCTTCAGCACCGTAAATAATGACAGCGGTCCCGATCTCGTGGCCGCTT
>JBGSJT010000003.1:0-5092 GCA_041741715.1 Pirellulaceae bacterium
CATCCGAGAAATCAATCCGACCGTACTTTGTGCTTTCCTGATGCCGTTCGAAGGCTACCTTCGAACGCGTGGACTCGAAGTTAGAGAACCAAGCCGGATCGACAATGCCGCCATCGAGAAGCTGGTGGACATTCTCATCAACCCAACGATGAAGACACCGCAACGGCTGCTCCACGCGGTCTTCTATGTCGAGGAGATGTCGTCGCCCCTGGCGGCTGACTCATTGCTCAAGCTCGCAATACAAGCGGGAATGCCGTTCGATGAAAATGAGAATCACACACTGGCCGATGTCGTTATGCAGGTTTGGCTGTTTGACTCCAAACTGGTCGAATCGCAGCATGCATGGCAGACTTGGAAAACGCCAAGACGCATGGAGTGCTTTCAACCTGTCCAGTCGACGGGAATAGCTCCGATCACCATCACAGAAGATCGATTGAAGTTAGCCATCAAGGATGCCGGCGATTGGTTTGCCGAAAACAATCGCGGCCGCAAGTTGTTCATGACTCCGCGTATCGTTAATGACGAAATTCAGATCAGTATCCGCCGCGGCGATCCGTTCAGACGCAAGCCCACGATTGATGACGACGGCATGGATACGGTCACCTTTCGCGAGGCTCGGAAGGACTCGATGATCTACGACTTGAGCGAAGAAGTGCTGATGCTCAATTCGAGCTTGAAGAGCTCCTACCCGATGTATTGTCGAATCTTCGGCCACTTGTTGTTCGACGATCCCGAGTATTTTGGAATCTTCTCACGTTATACGCTCGCGCCCCTTTCGGAACTTGGCGAGGATGCTTTGTCACCGGGCGAGATCGATGCCATCGAAGAGATCGTCTTACTCAACTATCGCGTTCTACTGGGTGGACCGTTCAATCGCTACATCATCCATGGTGCCGATGACTTTTTCGCGGATCTCAAGTGGCGTGGTGGAACTTTTCAAGCCGAAGGGCCGCTGGATCGTGCGACCTTTCGGATCAAGTATCGTCACGTCAAAGCACGTCGCACACTGTCGTTGTATACCGGCAATTCTTCGGCATACACACGCGATGAAAACGCACGCCACGTAGAGCAGTGGCTGCAGCTACGAAGGTTTGTCATGAAGACTGGTGCAAGGGCGGCAAAAGGAGTGAACACGGATGACCAAGCTGTGGCGAGCTATTGAGAAATCGCCACTGCTCATGGATGTCAAGGATGTTTGGCGTGAGCGGCTTCCAACGCAAAGGCAAGCATCGGATGCTTGCGTTTAACAGCGAGATCGAGATCACGGCTGAAACAAACGGCAACTGGTACATCGAGCAACTGCTCGCCAAGCCCAACCTTGCGTTTCGTTGTACGCACCTTGAATCATTGCTGGCCGGCTTAGCCGAAGAGACGTCGACTGGTTCCATCGGCGAAGTGGTCGACATGGAGACTCTCAAAGGCTACCGCAATCGTTTGCAGGAGATCGACGAAGAGCTTGAGGAAGCGACCAGCTTCAACGATCCAGCTCGCCACGAAAAGCTTAGCGATGAACGCCAGGCCATTCTGGATCAGATCAAATCGGCCCAAGGCCTCGGTGGCCGCGTTCGCCAAAAGTTCGACGCCGAGCGTTCGCGGAAGACCGTGTGCAAAGCGATCTCGCGATCGATCGAAGCGATTGAGAAGGTGCACCCCGAACTGGGACTGCATCTCCACAAGTCCATCAATCTCGGTCTCGAGGTCAGCTACAGCCCTGACGTCGTCATCGACTGGTTGTTTTGATCGCCGCAGTAGTAAAGGGATTCGCCAACTGGTCCATACAGAGGGCAGAGGAACTCTCGAGGAATTAGTCAGTATTCACCAAAATCAGAGATTTCCCTTGTGGGGAAACTTGCCTTTTGCGAAAACGGCTATGAAGCTATTCCGTGGAGCTGAGGAAAACGCCCCACGATTCGTTGGTTCGGTCAGCTAGTCACATCGTTTAGTCGCCCGAACCAACGTTGCGAATTCTTCGCGACACCGGAGCTTCGTTTGTGTCTTCGAACTGAGCAGGCAAAGCGTTCTTTTGATCACGGGTTGCTCAATACGAATACACGGAACCTTGACCGACATGACTGCCAATTGAGGGATGATGGTAGGTGGTCCGCCAGCCAACGTTACGTTGCGACAGGATTCGATCGATGTCATTTCCACTGCTACGGCCAAATTCACACCTGCTTCCGCAAAGGCAGCATTGATCAGGCGGCGAGTGCAAAAATCGGTGGTCATCAAACAGAGTGGCTCATCAGCTAGATCCAAGATTCGAATGCGTTTTCTTGAGGCAAGTCGATGGCTGTTCGAGACCACCAGAACAAACTGCTCTTCGCCGATCGGTTCGACATTGAATTGAATGGGGTTTTCAGGAGTAAAAGTAATTCCCAAATCAATCGTGCCCTCCATTAGTCCGCTTTCAATATCGTCGGCCGATAAGTTTTCGACACGCACCGCGACTAATGGAAACGAAGCGTTGAACTCCGCGATCACCTGCGGAATCAAGTATGTGCCGACCGTTTGCACCACACCAACACGCAAGCGACCGCGCAGCAACTCGTCGAACTCGTGCAACACAGACTGGCCTTCTTCAATTACTGCCAGCGCTCGCATCGCATACACCTGGAACACTTCACCGGCCTGCGTCAAGCGAACGCGACGGCCAGTTCGTTCAAACAGATCGGTCCCAAGTTCCTTTTCAAGGTCTTTGATCTGCTCTGAAAGGGTCGGCTGCGATACGAGCAATTCCTCGGCAGCGATCCGAAAGTGCAAATGATCAGCGGCTGCTAAAAAGTAGCGAACAACGTCAGCGAGCGGCGAGCCTCGTGATTCGAGGCAAGGAGACTTTCGAGATGAAGAAGGGTTCGAAGAAGCATACGCCAGCGCAGATCGTGGCGAAGTTACGCGATGCAGAGGTCATGCTGAACACTGGCAAAGACTTGTCAGCTGTGCTGCAGGTCCTGGAGGTTTGCGAGCAGACTTACCATCGCTGGCGAAATCAGTATGGCGGAATGAAGAGCGAAGAGGCCAAGCGGCTCAAGGAGCTTGAGAACGAGAACATGCGTTTGAAGCGTCTGCTAGCCGATGCGGAGCTTGATAAAGCGATCCTGAAGGAAGCTTTGCGGGGAAACGTCTAAGCCCGACTCAGAAACGTGAGGCCGTTCAGCGAGTTCGTGAGCAGCTAAGCGTTTCGGAGCGTCGGGCATGTAAGGCTTGTGGTTTTCGTCGTAGTAGCTTGCGTTATCGCAAGCGAGTTAGAGCTGACGACGCTCAAATTCGAGCTCGAGTATTGGCGATCGTTCGCAAGCGTCCACGGTTCGGTTATCGCCAAGTGGCACGCCTGTTGAGGCTTGAGGGGTTTCGTGTGAACAACAAGAGGATCTACCGCATCTGGAGACATGAAGGGCTCAAAGTGCCAAGAAAACGCAGGAAAAAGCGGTCTATTGGGACTGCTGGCAATGCATGTCATCGCATGCGGGCAACGCAGGTCGGTCACGTCTGGAGTTGGGACTTCATCTTTGACAAGACGGAGAATGGAAGGGCCTTGAAGCTGTTCACGATTGTGGATGAATACTCTCGCCAGTGCATCACATTGGATGTGTCACGGAGCTTCAATTCGGAAGACATCATCAACCGCTTGTCAGAGCTGTTTGTGATGCACGGCGTCCCACAGCACATACGCAGCGACAATGGTCCAGAGTTTATAGCCACTGCGATTCGCAGTTGGCTAGCGAAGCTAGGAGTACAGACGCTGTATATCGAGCCAGGCAGTCCGTGGGAGAACGGCTACGCCGAGAGTTTCCACAGTCGGCTTCGTGATGAGTTCCTGTCAGTCGAGTTATTCGAGAGTGTGGCTCATGCACGAGCGAGTGCCGCCGCATGGCAAGAAGACTACAACAACTACCGGCCGCACAGTTCGCTGTGTGGTCTGCCTCCGGTGGAGTTCGCGCGTCGCTGTGCTGCTTCCGTTCCGGCTGCGCCTCCACTCCAGCAGCACAGCGATCCATTACTTGTTACTTAACCATTACTCTCATATCACCCGGACAGAAATCGGGGGCAGCCCACTATTTTTGGGACTTGTGAGGTTCATTTCGACTCGCAACACGATCATTGCTTCATGAGTTGACGGATCTGGGACAAGTGTGAATGCATGAGTTGAACTTGCGTGGAGGTCTCGAATTTCAGCGAGCGGTTTCGTTCCCCAGTTTGCGTAGAGAACTTGCGAACCCGCGTTTGGCACTCGAACTGACCACCTTCGGATGTGCGGATCGGGTGAGGGAAGTTGTCTCGCCGCGATTTGGCGAGGGTCTTCGACAGGGATTAGCTCAAGTCGCTGCCGCAAATTCGTAAGTTCCGTATTGGCACGCCAAAGGCGATATGATGTGATGATATGCGAGATACCGAGTGCGGCGCATGTCGTGATCGCAAGCAATCCAAGCAGTGAAATTTGTTTGATACGCATGGACGACTCAGCTCTTCATTCGGCGACGACGATTTCTACTGTTGGAATCGTCAGAGTAAGTTTTGGTTGGTCTTTCACAAAAGCATCATTCTCTTGCAAAGCTTTCTGGGCAAACGCGATGCGAGCCGGTACGCTCCCGGTGACCTGATACCGTCCAGGTTTGAGATGCCATGCTTCGTAACCCGCATTGAATCGCTTTTGCCCACCAACGATTCCCATACCTTGGTCATGGGTTGAAAAAACTGTGTAACCTGCGGGCGGAATGAGTGCTTGACAGACGGGAAGAGCGGGGCCGCTTCGTTCGACACTTGATCGCAGCACGCTTCGCCCACTCTCGTCTGTAAATTCCAGTTTAATATCCTGAGCATCAAACTCGACCCATGCAGAACTGCCCAATGATTGGTTCTCAAGCTCGACACCAAAAGAATACAAGTCGCCTCCGTGTACCAGCCCGTGCTCGTGAAGAACGATTCGAGCACGAATCTCTTCCCGGCCTGCGTCAAAGGTGTTTGCGACTGGTGCTGGATGTCGTGCGATCGGCATTGCCTCAACTGCGATTTCGGCGGCCATGACTTGCTGCGAAATCAGTTCCTTGCCCCAGTTAAAAGCAAAATAGGAAACGATTAGAACAAGGACTGGGGC
>JBGSJT010000004.1:0-2481 GCA_041741715.1 Pirellulaceae bacterium
GGATCACCCGGCTGTTCTCAACGACCCTGAGCCCTCGGTGTTGGCGGACAGTCTGGGGAAGGCAACCATCAACCTCCGTGTCTACTTTTGGCTCAACGGCCGGGAACACAGTTGGTTGAAGGTACGGTCCTCGGTGATCCGGTTGGTCAAGCTCGCCTTTCAGCAACATGGAATTTCAATGCCCGACGAGGCCCGAGAAGTAGTCTTTCCACAAGGCATCCCCATCACCATACTCGACGGCAAATTGGGTGAGACGCACGTTCTTGGAACGATCAATCGGCTCCCTGCCCCACCCCGGCGTGATGAACTCGATGCTCCTTCCACGAAGGCGGAAGGCGGGCTAGCCAGCGAAGCCGGCGTCATCAAGGACCAGGCTCGGCAGGTCCAGCCGTTGAACAATGGAGAGAATCTATTGAAGGTTGCCTCCGACACCCAGTCTACCGATGAAATGTCCAGGTAATCCGCTCTCGAGCATGCGAAACGGCGCGCGCTTCCGCCTAGGGAATTACAGAACTCAGTTTCTCCGGCGGGGGCGTGCGAACGTCCCAGACCAACCCCACGAACGCCAGCAGGCGGATAAGGTAATAGCTCATATCAAGCTCCCACCAACGAAAGCCCTGATTGGCGCTGCTCTGATAGTGGTGATGGTTGTTGTGCCATCCCTCCCCCAGCGTCACCAGCGCAACGATCCAGTTATTCCGGCTGGCATCGGCGGTCGCAAATCGCCGCCGGCCCCAGAGGTGGCAAGCTGAATTCACCAGGAAGGTGGCATGGTGTGACAAAACGCTGCTGACGAAAAAGCCCCATACCAGCCCGCTCCATCCCCCTGCCACAAAACACAGTACACCCAATGCCAAAGGCGGGCCCCAATGATAGCGGTCCAACCAGCGTATCTCGTGAAAACGGAGCAAATCATTCACCGTCTGCTCGTCCGTGTCCTCGGCGTCGCGGGACAACACCCAGCCGACATGCGCTTGCCAAATGCTATGAGCGATAGGTGAGTGCCGATCCTCAGGCGTGTCCGATTTCCGGTGGTGGTGCCGGTGGTGGGCTGCCCACCATAGCGGCCCTTTCTGCGCGGCGCTGCACCCCAGCCAGGCGAGCACGAACTGAAAGGCGCGGCTCGTCTTGAACGAGCGGTGAGAAAGGTAACGATGGTAACCGATGGTGATTCCTACCATTTGAAGAAGATAGACGGAACCGCACAGCACAAGATCCTGCACGTCGACGCCCGTGAGGAACACGCCTAGACAGGCGACATGCATCAAGACAAAGGCAGATTTCCTTAACCAAACACGAGCTGTGGCGGAGAACATCCGCTCCGCGGAAACGACGACAGCTTCGCCCTTCATTCGCAGAAAGGTTTCCGGTAGGTCATCACTCGTGTTTACGACCTTGGGTTGCGCATCCGTCCTTTGTCGCTGAAGTTCGACGGTTGACAGCGCGACTGGTTCCGCCAAATCCACGGAAAGAGGGTTCATGCCGATTCTATCGTTGCGAAACGTGGTTCGTTTCGCGGTCGTGTGCTGGACTCGGTCTTGGAAATTACCGTTATTAATCAGTGTCCACCAGTCCATCGATCGTCACGCTGAGCATTGTATTGGACCCTATTTTTTTGAATTCGTCGCTTCCGGCCAACGAGACCTTTGTTGGAATGCATCTTGTCATAGTAACAATCATCCTTGGCAGCAACTCAACTTCTTCTTTCTGGTCATTGGTTTCAAAGACGATCGTTTGGGTCTCGTCTGAATCATTGGTTAGCTTCAATCGAAACGAGGCCGACTTGGGCCGTCCAAACATTTGGACCGCGTAGTACGTGACGCCATCCGTTGTCGCGACTGCCACACCCGTGTGAGTGATATAGTCGGCGAGCATGTTTTCACGATGCGGTGGCGAGTCGATCCAACCCTGGACAAATATTTCGATCAGGCTGTCGGCGGTGACCTCGCCGGTGTTCATTCGGTAAGCGATGTTCTCACGGACGACGCAGTAGTCATAGCCCGCCGCCTCCGCACGCTGGGCTGGTGTCATGCCGTTTGCTCGGTGGCCGTACTTATCCGTTCGCGCCATGAACTCTGCAAAATCTTCAGCGGCTTGCATCAAGTGTTCGTCACGCTGCACGGCGTCCAACTGATTCGACTTGCGAAACTCGTTGGTTTGTTTGACGATCGCTCGCTTAACGGCTGCTATCAGACCCGTCGATTGCACGTCCGATCCCGTGTTGCCAGCCACCGTCGAAGTCGGTTGTGCATCTTGCCCACTCGCCATCGCCATGGTTGCGATGGACAGCAAGGAATAGAGTGAAATGTACGAGATAGCCTGGTTCATGATTGTCTCATCATCACTTTTCGTTACAAAAACAGGTCGAGAAACTAGCGTACCATCGCCTGCGCAACGGGTCGTCAAAGCAAAGATTGAGGACGCAGTTAAACGAAGATGAGTTTACATCTCATTCCAGGTTCGCTGGAAACTGATCGTCTC
>JBGSJT010000005.1:0-5922 GCA_041741715.1 Pirellulaceae bacterium
TCCAACATCTCGATTCAAGAACTTCCAAGTCCTCACCGCGTCGCATCGGTTCTCCAGCATTTTGCATTTTTCACTTCTCATTTTAACTTTTTCAATCTCCCACCCCCCACGAAGTTGCGAATCCCAGAACACGGGACTCGCGGGCCTCGTCCACTTCCAATTGCGACACTTATTTTCCGTACGATGCTTATTGCTTGGAACCTGAAACCTGAAACCTGAACCCCCCCCTTCCCCTTGGATACATATTGGCGAATGCCCGGTCTGCGTTAACGGTTTGTGCCGCGTTCGGACTTGCATTTCAGAAGACGGGCTGCCGCATTTTTACGCCATGTGCGACGAATGCGAAGCGCTGTGGCTCACCCCCAGTACCGATGCGTCGCGATGTTTTCCCGACGCCTGCGATCCCAAGTGTCCCATTTGCGATCAGCCGCTTTATGGTGAACAAGCCCACTGGTCGCATTCCGAAGAGCTTCCCGGAACCGAGTGGCTGGCGAATTCCATTTTCGACCTTCCCAACGCCAATTGCATCGATATTGAAAACTCTGATCTCGATAGCCCAGAATCTGATTCGCTCGCCAGTTCTAAAGATGACATGAGCTACGGCCAGGACGAACCCAAACCCGGCTGCTAGCAGCGCAAACTCTCTGGCATTTGGGCTGAAGAACTCTTATTTCAGATGACTTGAACGGTCACCGAAACATCGAAGGACAATCGATTGTCAATTCAATCCGGTCAACCATTCCATGTCGCTGGCTGCATATGCGGCTGGTGGCTTTTGTTGTTAGTCAACAGCCATCTCAGTCACGCGCAAGTTAATTCGGCACTCCCCAACGCACAACCGCTCACCCTCTCGGGAGATATCGCCTCGCATCTGATCGATGGCGTCGATGCCTTTTTGCTTGAGAAAACAGAACAGTCGGTAACGCTCCGCGAACGACATTGGCGGCGCGATTCCTCAACAGTTGAAAACTATATTCAGCAACTACAACCCAACCGTGAGCGGCTGGCCAAGTTGTTGGGAATCGTCGATGAACGCATCCAGCCAACCGAACCGATGCTTGAGTTATTGGTCTCGCGTCCTAGCGATGGTTGCCGCATCTACTCAGTACGTTGGCCGGTACTGGAGGATCCCGATCCGCAGCGCTCGATTGTCTCTGTTTACGCGGATGGTCTATTGCTGGAACCAATTGGCGAAGAGCCGCCAGTTGCCGATGTCATTGTCATCCCCGATTGCGATCAATCGCTGCTGGCCTTTTGCGGATTGAATCAAGAGACGCCAAGCGGACATTCACTTCCACTGCAGTTAGTCGAGCGCAATTGTCGAGTGCTGGTCCCGCTGCTCATCAGTCGCGAAGAGCAACTGCGCAACGGTCGCTCTGTGCTCACCAATCGCGAATTTGTCTATCGCCCCTCGTTTGTACTGGGGCGGCATGTGATCGGCTACGAAGTCCAGAAGATGTTCGCCGCCATTGATTGGCTACGTGCCAGCAGTCGGCAGTCTACGATCGATAGGGACAGCAACCGGCGCGAGGAATCTCCGCGTCCCATGGCTGCCATCGGAGTTGGCGAAGGGGGACGCATCGCCCTATTCTGCGCTGCGCTCGATCAACGTTTGAATGGCTTGGTGCTACACGGCTCCTTCGGACCACTAGAGCAACTCTGGCAAGAGCCCATCGATCGCAATGTGTTTGGCCTGCTCGATCAATTTGGCGGAGCTGAACTGTTGAGCATGGTTGCCCCCCGTCCAGTCTGGATCGCCCACGGACCAACACCAGCTAAAGTACTCAACAGTCAAGCTGGCGGAGCACCCGGACAAATCCAGCCAATCTCCCTTGCGCAAGGACAGAGCGAAGTGGAGCGCGCGCGAACGTTGGTCCAGCCTTGGATCGATTCTGGCCAGTGGCAACTCACTGAGACCAACGATTTTGAAGCCGATCACACCACCGACGATTCTCCCGCCGAGCTTCTCAAGTCAGGGGACATCACCACTTTTTTGGGTCACTTGATCGGCGACCCTCCCGCCCCTGTTTCCAGGTTAGATAGCGCCCCGCGAATTATTTCGGTGTCCCTCAACGAGGCGGCCCTGCAACAACGAGCCGTTGAGGAACTGGACCGCCACAATCAGTTGTTGCTCCGTGAATCCCCCTATGTCCGCGAACAGTTCATGAGCCAGCTCAGAACCGACTCGTTGGCAAACTATCAGGCTTCCATCGAGCGTTATCGCGAGATATTTCGTAACGAAATCATCGGTCACTTTGATGACAAACTCTTAGACTTCAATCCTCGCGTGCGGCAGACGTGGAGCAATGATCGCTGGACCGGTTACGAAGTAGTACTCGATGTCTTCCCCGATGTCATTGCGTATGGTGCGTTGCTGTTGCCCAACGATCTCCAGGCCGGACAGCGGCGACCGGTCATTGTCTGTCAACATGGACTCGAGGGGCGACCGACCGATACGTTCCTGGGGGACCATCGCGCTTACCATGACTTTGCCGCTCGACTGTGCGAACGCGGCTACATTGTTTTCGCACCGCAGAATCTTTACTTGTTCAAAGATCGTTTCCGAAGTTTGCAGCGCAAGGCGAACCCGTTGGGCAAGACGTTGTTTTCCATCATCGTGCCGCAGCATCAACAGATCGTTAATTGGCTCAAGAGCCTGCCTAATGTCGATCCGCAGCGAATCGGGTTTTATGGGCTCAGCTACGGTGGTAAATCGGCCATGCGGATTCCCGCGCTGGTGACAGACTACAGCCTCTCCATTTGTTCGGCCGATTTCAACGAATGGGTCGTCAAGAATGCTTCGACTCGGGATAACTTCAGTTATGTTTGGACCGGCGAGTACGAGATTTTTGAGTGGAATTTGGGGAGCACCTTTAACTATGCCGAGATGGCCGCGCTCATCTGTCCGCGTCCCTTCATGGTGGAGCGTGGACATTTCGACGGCGTCGGGACCGACTCGTGGGTCGCTTATGAATACGCCAAGGTGCGGCATCTCTACGCGGCTCAGTTACATATCGGCGATCGCACCGACATTGAGTGGTTCGTTGGTCCCCACACTATTAACGGCCAAAAGTCATTCGACTTTCTCAAGCGACACCTCAACCAGTAGTTCTCAGTTCTTCCAAACTTCAGGCAGATTTTATAGTGGGGCACTCCTGCCGGGTGTGACCAAGCGGGAAGTCGGACTCAGCTTGGCGGCTGTGTCGCACTCTACGCGTAGTCCCCACGATGCAGTTTTGGCTCACTGTTTCCTTACCAAAGACGATTTACGCCGTAACCATCAAACATGCTATCGTTGCTTACGAGCGTCAACTCGTCCGACAGCGATTGCGCAATTAGCAGTCGGTCAAATGGATCACCGTGATGATCGGGAAGATTTGCTTGGACATCGGTGTATTCAACAGTTATTGGCAATGTGGTTGCTCGAAGATCGGCTATCGCGAAGTTCATCCAACTGAGATAGGGTTGAGATAGTTTTAGTTTGCCAATGCCGACTTTGATTCCAATTTCCCAAATGGTTGCTGCGCTAACCAGCAAGTCGTTATTGGGGTCTGCGATGGCTGAACGGGCTGTCGGACTAAGCAGTCCATGCTGATCCACCCACCAAATCACGGCATGCGAGTCGAGCAACAACTTCACAGCGTGTAGTCCTTGAATTCATCAAGTGGTGCATCGAAATCAGGTGCCATGTAAGTCACTGTGCCACGAAGTGTTCCCGGTTGGCGAGGTTTCAAACTTCGCATCTGATTCGTGGTCGTCAAGCGAGCAACCGGATGGTCGCCATCGGTAATAATTAATTCATCTCCCGGCGACATTCGACGGATCAATTCCGCTAGCTGGGCTTGCGCGGTTTCAACGGAAATAGTGAGCATCGGTAATACCTCAGATTTGATCGACACACGACAGTGTCCATTCTACAGAAACTGGGGCGCAACAGCCAGAACCAATTGAAGTCTCTTGTAATTCCCTTGACACGCCGAGCCAGTACGTTACAATGCGTAACAGTACGACATGTAACATACCGGGAGGAACGATGGCTCGACAAAAGAAAAGCGTGCTGAGTCCACTGGAGAACCGCGTTATGAATGTGGTTTGGGAGCGAAGGACGATAACCGCCGACGATGTGCGGAGTACATTGAGTACCCCGTCGCAACCGATGAAGGACTCCACCGCTCGTACCATCCTGCGACGGCTCGAAGAAAAAGGCTACGTCACGCATGTCGTCGAGGGGCGAACGTACGTTTACTCACCGCGGCTCGAATCTCGCAACGTGGCCACACAGGCGGTGCGTGGAATCATCGAACAATTCTGCTCAGGCTCAGTGGAGGATCTGTTGGTCGGCATGGTGAACGATGAAATTGTGTCGTCTGCAAAGCTGAAAGAACTCGCCCAACGTATATCAAAATTAGAACAACGCAAGCGTAACAGTGGAGGCCAATCATGATCGAGTTTTCCTCACTTTGGTTGTCGTGGTGGATTGATATCAGTTGAAAATCGCTACTGCTGGGAGTGATCGCTACTCTCGCGATCTTCCTATTCCGGCTGCGAGATCCTAACGTTACGCACCGCATTTGGACGGGTGTGCTGGGTGGCATGTGTGGGTTGCCTCTGCTAGTACTGATTACACCACGGGTTCCCTTGCCGCACTGGTTGCAACTCCCTCCCGCAGTGCTTGAGGTCGAGTCACCTGATCGCTCCAATGCAATTGCTTAGAAAATTGAATCGCCTAGGGCGAATCCTGTCTCGCCCGAAGAAAACCAAGACGATACCAACCGCCCAAGCAGAGCGTTGCGATGGCGCGTAGGCCCACGGTTGAAGTTCGCATTGATGCTATTCTCGACGACTCGCGGCGATTGGCACGTCGACTCGGTCGAGCCGGAATAGCGGCCCTTCTCCTGTTGGTGATTCCTATCATTCTGTTAGCCGCCGCGTTGGGCCCGGGGACTGGAAATGAGGAAAATGTGGTTGAGCTGGGAGAAATACGTGCAACGATAAAAGCTAAATAGTCGGCACTTCTCACTAGACACCACCACGAGCATGCTCGTTCCCAGGCTCCTGCCTGGGAATGCACTGTCTTGGAGGCTCAGCCTCGCGCGTCCGGCAGGCGGAGCCTGCAATGCATTGGGTTCCCAGGCAGAGCCTGGGAACCAGTTGGAGGTGCTCAGCGAAAAGTCTCAAATAGTCCGGCAATTGCGTGGACGATCTAGTCGCTTTAGTGTTGCACACCAGCACGTGTTATTGCAAGTTATGGCCATCAAAACATCCCTCCTGCGTTACCGCCACTCAATTCCACATCTCCACTCACACCCACCTTCACCCTCTGCTCGGCATTGCGGGGATTCATCCGCGCGATGTTCAGTAGCAGTATCTCCAGCGATTGATGGGACGTATCGGGGGCGCTAACAATCATCATCGAGCCGACTATCGAAATGGTCGACTGTCCGCCATTGGTATCCCAATCAAGTGGCGCGACAGATTGTTGGATCGCAGTTAGCAGCGCGTCGACGTTCGCAGAGTTGGGAAGAATATACGACAGATCGTAGAACCGCATACTTGGTTCTTCGTTAGCATGATCCTTGGTCGTGATCTCAATGTTGCTTTCGTTGACACGGTAGGTTAATTCTAGAGGATCGCCCACGAGACGAATGATCTCGCGGACGGTGGCGCTTCCTTTCACGGTGATGGGCGAATCGACGTCTGCCAAACCACCCAATTCAATTTCCGTCGTGTTGCAATAGAACTGTGTCCCTGTTTGTTCTGTCAACCAAACCACCACTTGTTGCAAAGGCGTTTGCTTAAAATCGAATTCGAACTTCTGTGAAAGTACTTCGCGATTGTTCTCGACCCCCTCGACGGCCGTGCGACCGCCGACCAGCCAACTGGGCTCGGTTCCCGCAGTCGCATCGGGGCGCTGCCATTGGA
>JBGSJT010000006.1:0-1848 GCA_041741715.1 Pirellulaceae bacterium
GTACTGGGCCGAAAAAAGTCTGGGAGTTCATTCCATCCAGCAAGGATGTTTCGCCAGCGGTCGCGATCACAAGCGAGCGGAGTTTCTTCCGCTGGCGTGCGTGCTATTTGCGATCCCGCCACCTACTTGGGTCCGACGCGCCATGCACGATGGCCAGAATCGAAACGAATTCCGGCTTGAAAACGAAAAATATCAAATATGGGAACCGATCAACTTTTGCAAACCGAATGGGCGCTTTATCGATCGGAAACGACTCTGGGCGTTGGGCGATATCGTCAAGTCGTTGATTTACCTTTTGGCGAAAACGATTGGCGAGTTGAGTCGCAATCGATTTATAGTGATCGACTGCGTCGGTCAGGTCTTCGGCGACGAGAGGTTCAAAGATTAGTCTATGAGTCACGGTCGGCGTCCACGCGATCCCAAACTTCGTCGCGCGTCAGCCCCAGCTCAATTTCTCGGCCATTGAATTCAGCCAATCGGGCCTTTACCAATTCGCGATGCCAGTCTTGGATCGGGAGTTGTTCACGTGTTCCATCGATGCTATCCCAGAGCTCTTGAACTAACTCTAGGCGTTCAGATACAGGCAGCTGCGAAAGTTGACTCATTGCCGGATGCATAGCGCTTCACCGTGTCTAAGAAGTTTCGACTGATCCTAGCTCAGTATACCATGCAATAGCGCATGCGAATATTCCCGACACATGCTTCTACGACAGTGTTTTGTGCCACGACGTCGCTAAAGTCCAGTCAAGTTGCGTTTGCGATGACGGACGATACCACTAGCCCGTGAACTCGGACAGAAAGCGGATCATGCTACAATCACGATTCTTGCAAGATCTCAGCTTGCTCCACTAATTTGATCGAGGTTTGATCCTACTGTAGAGAGTTGCCTGATGGCCGATGTGACTCAAATTCTCAAGAGTGCCAACGAGGGTGATCCATTGGCTTTGCGGTCTCTTTTCGCAACCGTCTATGAGGAACTGAGAGTCATCGCAGCTCGGCAAATGGCCGATGAACGGGCTGGTCAGACGATTCAGCCGACGGCCTTGGTTCACGAGGCGTTTATCAAACTTTTGGGCTCGGAACAAGATATCGACTTCGCCAATCGGCGGCATTTTTTTGCAGCCGCAGCAGAAGCCATGCGTCGAATCCTGATCGACCATGCCAGGAAACGCAGCGCATCAAAGCGTGGTGGTGAACGAATTCGAATCGACGGGGACCTAAGTCTTCTAGCGAACGCCGAACAGGACGAACGACTTCTGGCGCTCGATGAGGCTCTCGAGCGCTTTGCAGCGATCCAGCCTCAAAAGGCGGAGCTGATCAAGCTCTGCTGGTTTGCAGGCATGACTCTAGAACAAGCTGCCAATTTATTGGGGATTTCGCCAACGACAGCGGACCGATGGTGGGCCTATAGCCGTGCATGGCTACGAGCCGAAACCAACCAGGCGGATGACTAGCGGTGAACTTTCTAAATTATTCTTGCAAGGGATGGTGCTTTCCAAGGCCCGATTGCGCCTGGTAAGTCGGAGGCCGTACGGTTTAGGGGCGGACTCAACCAAATCGCAGAAAGCTAAGAAATGAACGAAACTGAAATATTCACTGAAGCGTTAAAGCTCGCGCCGGGTAACGAACGGAATGCGTTTCTTGATCGCCAATGTGGAAGCGACATTGGTCTGCGCGCACGCGTTGCAAATCTACTCGACGCAGCACCGGGCCATGATCCCCTCCTCGATGGGGAGAAGCGGTGGATCACTACATCGACTTTCAGGATCGAAGAGAAAGCAGGTTCCCAAATTGGTCGCTATCGGCTCATGGAGCAAATTGGCGAAGGAGGGTTCGGGCAGGTCTTTG
>JBGSJT010000007.1:0-5377 GCA_041741715.1 Pirellulaceae bacterium
TGGACAACACTTCCACGTCGATTCACGACATGTGCATGGCTATGTGATTGGCGAACATGGCGACTCGGAGCTGTTGGTATGGTCTCATGCGACCATCGCAGGTTTATCGCCTCGCGAGTACGGAGAAGTGGTTGGCATCAACCTGGACCAAGCGGCAATCGCCGACATTGACGACAAAGTTCGGCGTGCCGCTTATCGCATCATCGAAGGCAAGGGTGCAACATATTACGGGATTGGCAGCGCATTGGCTCGGGTAGTTGATGTGATCCTAAACGACCAGCGTTCGATCCTGACGATCTGCTCTCGAATGCCGCACACCGAAGGCATACCTGACGTCACGATTTCGATTCCGCACTTGCTGGGAGGTGACGGTGTTCTCTCGCCGATCCCCTTAAGTTTGACGGCTGAAGAAAACGAAGCATTCAACGCCAGTGCCAGCATCATCCGAGCGGCAGTGGCTTCGCTTAGGGTCGGAACTCATTCAGCGGTTTCTTGACCAGACAACTCAAACCAAATCAGCCGGCACGCGTTAGCGTCCGGTTTCTACAGCATTCGAGAACCGGACGCTAACGCGTTTCGTCTGATAGAGTTGAAAGATAGTTCTCTGATTTGAACAAAAGGTCGCAGAGTCAACAGAGTAGAGAGGCTCAAGGCGCTTTCTCCGTTTTCTCAGTTCCCTCCTGTTCAAGCGTGGGCGAGTAATCATCGCTTATCTCAACCAATGCGAACCAGTGACTTGCCCATGTTGTCGCCTTGGAATAAACCGATGAACGCTGCGGGAGCATTCTCCAGTCCATCTGTAATGGTTTCTTCCCAGACGATGGCACCCGTTTCGATCCAGCCGGACATGTCCTTAAGAAACTCGTCTCGCTGATCAAGGAAGTCGAAGACCAACATGCCCTCCAGGCGAACGCGTTTGCCGATGATCTTGAACAGGTTGCGCGGTGCGGCCACGGGTTCCGTCGCGTTGTAGGTGGAAATCATGCCGCACGATACGATGACGCCATGAACATTCATGTGATCGAGTGCGGCCTCAAGGTGTTCGCCGCCGACGTTGTCAAAGTAAACGTCGATTCCGTTGGGAGCCAGCGAGCCAAGTTTTGCCGACAAATTTTCAGTTTCCTTGTAGTTGATGACCTCATCGACGTGAGCTTTCTCGCGCAACCACGCGATCTTCTCCGCTTTGCCGGCGCTTCCAATTACTCGACAGTCCATCGACTTCGCGATCTGACAAACGATCGAGCCCACCGCACCTGACGCAGCGGAAACGAAGACAGTGCTTCCGGGCTTGAGTTTGGCCACGCGTGTCAGGCCGGCCCACGCCGTCATGCCGGTCATGCCAAGCGTGCTCAGAAATGTTTGCACGGGAGCAAGCTTTGGGTCAATCATAGAAACGCCTTCACCCGACGACTTCCACTTTTCACGCCAGCCAAGACTGCCGAGCACGTAGTCGCCGACAGAAAAATCCTTGCTACGTGATTCGATCACTTTGCCGATACAGCCGCCTTCAAGCGGCTCGCCGATCGGAAAAGGGGGCACATAGCTGGCCGAATCATTCATGCGGCCACGCATGTAGGGGTCGACTGACATCCATTCGTTTTGAACCAGAATTTCACCGTCAGCGATGGCAGACAACGTCGCTTCGCCAAGCTGAAAGTTCGCTTTCGTTGGAACACCGTCGGGCCGCGACTTCAGTTCGATCTGACGAGTTTTGATCTGAGTTGCCGTTTCAGTTGACATGACCACTTCCAAATTGCGTGAGTCGTTTGTGAACGCCAGCGTGATTCGTGCGTGGGATCACACCAGCGCTGCCGGATCTTCTTTTGGGAAATCGGCTCCACGTGAGACCGTTTCCCATGCAGTAAATTCTGCTCGCAGCTCGTCGAGCTTTGCCATTGCGCCGTCGTAGGAGTCATTGCCAAGCAGTAGGCGATGAGGTGGACTCGCAGATTCGACGGCTTGCACAATCGCTTCGGCGGCCCGAACCGGGTCACCATCTTGATGGCCAGAGATCGCTCGCAGTTGACGAATGTTCTTGTCAGCCGTTTCGGCATAGTCTGCGATTCTGTGTTCCGTTTCGTTCGCTGACCGGCCTGCCCAGTCCGTCCGAAAGCCGCTGGGTTCGACGAGCATGACCTGGATTCCCAGTGGTTCCACTTCCTGCCAAAGTGCCTCCGACAAACCTTCGACAGCAAACTTCGTCGCATTGTAATACCCGAGCGCTGGAAAGGATCGCAATCCGCCTATCGAAGAGAGATTGACGATGAATCCCTTCCGGCGTTTTCGCATTCCAGGTAGAACAACATGGATCATGCGACAGAGCCCAAAGACATTCACGTCGAACATCTTTCGCACTTCCGACTCGTCACTTTCCTCCACAGCGGCGAAGTAGCCAATGCCCGCGTTGTTGACCAGCACATCAATGCCACCATAACGCTCTTCGGCAGCTTTGACTGCCTCTTCGGCTTGTGAACTATCCGTCACATCCAGTTGAAGAACCAAAGCGTCCCCAAGTTCGGCCAAGTCACGGACATCGTCCGGATCGCGAGACGTAACGACGACTCGATAACCCAGTTCAAGCACATGCTTCGCGATCTGCCGCCCAAATCCTGTCGAGCATCCCGTGATGAACCAAACCGGCTTCTCAGATTGATGGCTGCTATTTGTTGTTGAGTTCATTTTGATGCTCGTTGAAGTTTGAAACGATCAGTCTCCATCAGTTTCCAACGAACTCGATTCATCTGGTATCGAGAGTTTCACCAGTCGATCTTGGCGGAATCCGCCATATCCGTTGCATGGTCGAATCCGCCACCTCGGTTACATCGCACACTTGATGGAGCGATCGTCCAGCACGGAGTACAAATCAGGAACATCGACGCGGCCTCAATGATTTTAAGAAGCTAAAGGAGAGGATATTTATGTCTGTCAAATTGCGAGTAGATTGAACAGAAGGTCGCAGAGTTAACAGAGTGAAGAGTTTCAAGGCGGTTTCTCCGTTTACTCCGTTCTCTCCTGTTCAAACCTAATCGAGTATTCGTGAAAGATAAAATGCTATGTCTACAAAATCGCGAATTCTGACCATCAATGCAGGTTCGTCGAGTATCAAATTTGCTCAGTACCAAATTGTCTCGCCGCTACGACAAATCTTCAGCGGAGTCATTGAACGGATCGGGCTTGAGGATGCATCCTTTCGAATGAAAGGCTCAGGGCCAGCGGACAGCTCCAACAAACCATTGGCAGTACCGGACCAAGCTGCGGCAATTTGCCTGCTGATGGACTGGCTTGAACAGCGCGGTGGTACTGATCGTTTGGCAGCCGTTGGCCATCGCATTGTCCATGGCGGGCCGAAGTTTAGCCAGCCTCAGCGGATTAACGCCGACATGATCGAGGAGTTGCGACTGCTCAGTCCGTTTGATCCCGAGCACCTGCCAGCAGAACTTTCGCTAATCGAAGCGTTTCAGCATCGCTTTCCGAACCTGCCGCAAGTGGCCTGTTTCGATACCGCCTTTCATCACGATCTGCCGCGTATCGCCCAACTTCTGCCGATCCCAAGGCGATACGAACGACAAGGCGTCAAGCGGTATGGGTTTCATGGATTGTCTTACGAGTTCCTGATGCAAGAACTCGATCGCGCGGCAGGAGCCGAAGCAGCGCAAGGTCGTATTATTCTCGCGCACCTTGGCAGCGGCGCAAGCCTCGCAGCGGTCCGCGACGGAAAATCGATTGATACGAGCATGAGCTTCACTCCAACTGCGGGTGTGCCAATGAGCACGCGCTCGGGCGATCTCGATCCCGGCTTGGTTGGGTACTTGGCACACTCGGAAAAGATGACCGCACAACAATTTCACCAAATGGTCAACTTCCAGTCTGGCCTACTCGGCATCTCTGAAACCAGTTCCGACCTGCGCGACTTGCTCGAACGTGAATCTCACGATGTTCGAGCGGCGGAAGCAGTCGAATTGTTTTGTTACGAGATCAAGAAGCGGATCGGAGGTTACGCAGCAGCACTCGGTGGGATCGATACATTGGTATTTTCCGGTGGGATTGGTGAAAACTCACCACCAGTCCGAAGCCGGATTTGCAGAGGATTGGAATTCCTAGGGATCGAGTTGGACAAAAATCGTAACGCTGAGAACGCCGCGTTGATCTCCGCTTCAGCCGGCCAAACCGCCGTGCGTGTGATTGCTACGGATGAAGAACAAATGATTGCCCGTTCCGTCTGCCGCGTACTGGATGTGACTTTAACGACTCAGGCGAACTGAAGTAGATTAATCTTATGCGCGAAGGGCAAAATCAAGTTCCCTGGTGGGAAAGCGGGGTGATCTATCAGATCTACCCCCGATCGTTTCAGGATAGCAACGCGGATGGAGTCGGTGATCTTGCCGGCATCGAGTCGCGGCTGGATTATCTTGTCCGCCTTGGCATCGATGCGATCTGGTTATCGCCGGTTTATCTCTCTCCGATGGCGGATTTCGGATACGACGTCGCTGACTATTGTGGCATCGATCCCATGTTCGGTGACCTCGCGGGGTTCGACCGCTTGCTTGCGGCAGTCCATACACGCGGACTCAAGTTGCTGCTCGATTTCGTTCCAAATCATTCGTCCGACCAACATCCATGGTTCATCGAAAGTCGGGTGTCGCGAGAAAGCTCGAAACGCGATTGGTACATCTGGCGTGATCCGGCACCCGGCGGTGGACCACCGAATAATTGGATCAGTGACTTCGGTGGCTCGTCATGGGAATGGGACGAGACGACCGGCCAGTATTACCTTCATGCTTTCCTCCATTCGCAGCCCGATCTCAACTGGCGCAGTCCTCAGGTGCGCAAAGCGATGATGTCGGTGCTGCGATTTTGGTTCGATCGCGGCGTCGATGGATTCCGGATCGACGTGCTTTGGCACATCGTCAAAGCCGAAGGGCTGCCCGACAATCCGGTCAATGAAAATTGGACGCCTCAGCGCACGCAGCGCGACCAGTTGATCCAACGCTATTCGACTGACCAGCCGGAAGCGCACGCAATCGCGGCCGAGTTCCGCGAGCTGGCCGATCGTTATGGCGACCGTGTGCTGATTGGCGAGATTTGTTTGCCCAACGAGCGTCATGCCCGATGGTACGGTACACCGGAGCGACTTCAAGTGCATCTGCCTTTCAATTTCCAGCTCGTTGAGAATGCTTGGGACGCGGCCTCGCTCAGGAAAATGATTGCCGATTATGAACTGTCGTTGCCCGAGTTCGGTTGGCCCAATTGGGTCATCGGCAGCCACGACGCGCCGCGTATCGCTGCGCGGATCGGCGAGGCGCAGGCTCGCGTGGCAGCAATGCTGCTGCTGACCCTGCGCGGCACACCGACGCTGTACCAAGGCGACGAAATTGGC
>JBGSJT010000008.1:0-2608 GCA_041741715.1 Pirellulaceae bacterium
GCCAACTCCGACGACCAAGACCTTTGATGCCGTGCAAATGTCGCGCCGCCTGCGCGAGCAAACGAGCCGCAAGCTAGCCGCGCTAACCCGTGAACAACGACTGGCCCTGCTCAACGGGCATATCCACGCCACCCGAAAGGACAATGTAATGCAGGAGGAACCGCCCCCATACGGCTCCGGCAAGCCCTGAACCGACAGACCTTCGCATCTCTAGGAAATTGACAACTCTATGAAAGCCAGTGAGATCAACCTTAACCGTTTTTTGTCTCAAGCTGATACCCAATTCGTAATTCCAGTTTATCAGCGTAACTACGATTGGACGGAAGCACAGTGTAAGCAGTTGCACACTGACATTCTTGCCGCTGGTGCCAGTGAGCAAATCACCGCTCACTTCATCGGCAGCATCGTTTACATCCACGACGATGTTTATTCCGCGTCAGGGATTCGCGAGCTCTCCATTATCGACGGTCAACAGCGGCTGACCACAATCACGCTGATTTACATCGCACTTTACCGTTTGCTGAAATCAATGGGCGATCAGCAAAAGCTGACGCGCATCCACGAGACCTACCTCATTAACAAATTTGCCGCTGAAGAAGAGAAGTTGAAGTTACGCCCAACCGAAAACAATGATCGCGCAATCAAACACCTGTTGTCGGGTGATGATGGTGATTCCTTCAACGGCGGCTTTTCTCGAATTATCAGCAATTTCCGTTTTTTCAGAAGCCATATCAACGAAGATAATATTGAGATCATTTTGAATGGTTTGAGCAAACTAATGTTCGTGGAGGTGTCCTTGGAGCGTGGCAAGGATGACGCGCAGCGCATCTTTGAAAGTCTAAACTCCACCGGGCTGGAACTTTCCCAGGCTGATCTTATTCGGAATTTTATCCTCATGGGGCTAAGCCGGAAGAAGCAAAATGACATCTATGTCAAGTATTGGCAGAAGATCGAATTGAACGCGAAAGAACTCAGAACCAATCAAAGCCGCGTTTCGGACTTCATCCGAGACTACCTGACGCTCAAAACTAAAAAGATTCCTAACAAAAGCAGTGTTTACGCGCAATTCAAAGAGCGCTTCCCAGCCTTGCGGTATGAAGAATTGGAATCCCTCTTGGAAGAGCTCAAAATCCTGTCCCGGTATTACCATAAATTCATCAACCCGGATCAAGAAAGTGACACAGAGATCCGCAGACAGCTTCACAATGTCGAGCAATTGGAGATCAATGTATCCTACCCTTTCCTTTTGCAGGTGTTTTCCGATTACGAGAATGAACTCATCAACAAGTCCCAATTGCTGGCCGTCACAGAGTTGATTCAGAGCTTTGTCTGGCGTCGCTTTATTCTGGGGCTGCCGACTAATGCTCTGAACAAGATATTTATGCGTCTGTACGAGGATGTCGAATCAGGAGACTACGTTTCCAGTATTGCGCGTTCGATAATGAAGAAAAGAGGCCCGCAGCGCTTCCCGAAGAACGCCGAAGTTTTAGCGACAGTCATTGAGAAGGACTTCTACAACATCAAACCGAAGAATCGCACTTACTTTTTGCAACGTCTTGAAAATTACAACAACAAGGAAATCGTGCAATTGGATGGAAATAGCGACATTACCATTGAGCATATTTTCCCTCAAACTCCTGATGCCAAATGGAAGAATGATTTAAATGCGGAAGCATACCAGGCTTTTGCAGAGACCTATCTGCACACCATCGGCAACCTCACTCTTTCCGGCAACAACGGTAGTTTGGGCAACAAGTCATTCGCTGAGAAAAAGCAGATGAATCACGATGCCAAGGAGCAAGGCTACATGTTCAGCCGCCTCTGGTTGAATCGCTACCTAAAGGACATTGATTCCTGGAATCTCGAAACCTACCAAGAGCGGTCACGTTTACTCAGCGAACGCGTTTTGGATATCTGGCTATACCCCAATATTGAATTTTCCGATGCCCCAAGCAATGAGGAGGTCAGCATCTTTGAGGCGGATGACCCTACTGGACGAAAGTTGGAATACGCCATCTTTGCTGACGAACGACACGAGGTAACGACGGTTTCGGACCTCTACTTACTGGTTATGCGTGAGCTCTATATGCGGAATCCCGAGCCCTTCTTCGCTTCGACTCTGCGGGATCGCTTGCGATTGTCGAAAAATGCGAACGATTGCCGGAATGCTGTCGAACTTCATGAGGGTTATTTCATCGAGAGCAACCTTTCCAGTATCGCCAAATTTGAACGTATTCGAGAAGCACTAACGCTGTTCGATGCCGAAGAGGATCTCACGATCCGCTATGCTAATTAGAACTCTGAAGTCTAATCCCGGGCGATGCGGTCGAATTTTTCATCCATGAGTTTCAGGACGAGTTCTTCGGTGGCGGGGTCTTGGAGGCGTTCGATGACATCGACGGAGAAGCCGCGGGCGATGAGTTGGCGGGCTTGGGTGGGGGCGATGCCGCGGGCTTGGAGGTAGAAAATTTCGTCGTCGGAGATTTGTGCGGAGGTGGAGCCGTGGGAGCACTTGACTTGGTCTGCGTTGATTTCGAGGCCGGGCATGGAGTTGGCCTCGCAGTCGTCGGTCATGAGGAGGTTGCGACAGGTTTGGTAGGCGTCGGTA
>JBGSJT010000009.1:0-5650 GCA_041741715.1 Pirellulaceae bacterium
CACATTGTGCTGAGGCGGGATATCGATGAGCGATTCGAACGAATTGAAAAGGAATTTGCAGCACGCGAAAGGTTGTCTGCCTACGGACTGAACCCGCGAAAGAAAGTGCTGCTGTACGGACCACCCGGATGCGGCAAAACTTTGGGAGCCAAGCGCATAGCGTGGAATACAGGTCTGCCCTTGATGAAGGTTCGGTTCGATGCGTTGGTGTCGTCGTATTTCGGCGAGTCCGCATCCAATCTTCGTGCCGTATTCGATGCAGCTCGGGAGCAACCATGCGTGCTTCTGCTGGATGAGTGCGACTTTATTGCCCGCTCTCGCGTCGCCTCAAAAGACATTGGAGAAGTTGCCCGTATCGTCAACACGCTGTTGCAGTTGATGGAAGAATACGACGCCCCAGGATTGCTCGTGGCAACAACGAACATCGAAAACTCGCTAGATGAAGCCCTATTCCGCCGGTTTGACGACGTATTCCAAGTTCCATTGCCGGGAAAAGAAGAGATTCGCAAACTGCTCTCGCTAACCCTGTCGAGCGTGGAACGTGCGCAGGCCATCAAATGGGACGCCATAGTCGACAAGCTTGATGGCGTGTCCGCTGCATACGTTGTTCGAGTTGCTCAGGCCGCAGCCAAGACTGCCGTCTTATGTGGAAAACGCATTGTGGAACATGAGCACTTTGAAACTGCCATTGCCGAACTCAAACGCCCTGACGGGGATACCTGACGAAGTAGGAATCGATGCCGAACGGACACAGTTTTCAACATCTCCCGTTGATACTTCGTGAGAGAGGGGTAGCCAAACTGAGTGGTGGTGGTTCCGTCGCTGATCGGACCCGCGACAATCGGACGAATCGCGGCACCCACAGTGCAAACTTACAATCGAGTGTGTCATCGGTCATTAGCCTTCGCCGCGCTGCGCTTGAGCGTCGTACAACCGAGTCACTGCCTGACCTTCCACCCGGAATTCCATTGCTTCTGGAAGTAGACCCGGGGCTTGATATCGATCTGCTACGCCATCACTTCAACTTCGAAATTGTGTCGGAGGAAGAGAGCGGGTTTGTTATCGTAGCGAGTGATGACATCGACCTGTCGGAGTTTCTGACTGCGATAACTGGATTTGCAAGCGAAGTGCGTGGCACGGCAACAATCGCTAGTGTGCATCGACTGGATGACGATCCAGATCAGCATCAACGCCTGCGCTTGATCCTTTCGGAACGTCTCTTTGGTTTGTGGCCCAACATTGACGACAATGCCAAGTATGTTGTGGATATTGGTGTGGCCTGTCTGGGGACACGAGAGATACCAACTGTTCCGGAAAAGGGAAAACTCGACACGGACGCCACGTGGGCACGCAAGGAAAGCGAATGGGCCAATGGACGCACCGAAGCTTACGATGCATGGTACGATATTCAGGAGCAACGTCTCGACGAAGTTCGGCGCATTATCGTCGAGGGCTATAAAGGCTCAATCGGTCAGATTTATCACGCAGATCCGACTGACGCAGTGACATTGCCAGACAGTTTTACTATGCGTGTCGAGGTCAGCGGAAAGGGTCTAAAGGACTTCGTCCTGAACTTCCCGTTCGTTTTTGAAGTTGTCGAACCAGATGAGATTACCCTTCTCGACCTCGATTCGGAAACCGGCGTCGAGGCGGACAGGTATACGACTCCACAACCACCGGGCGATGATGCTCCTGCCGTTTGCGTGATCGACAGCGGAATTCAGGAAGAACATTTGCTCCTCGAGCCGGGCATCGACAAGCCGACGTCGCGTTGTTTCCTTCCGCCCCCGACAACCGCCACAGATGTGGCGGATTATGTAGCTCCCGGAGGGCACGGAACCCGCGTAGCTGGTGCCGTGCTTTACGGTGAATCAATCCGACGAGATGGCACTTATCAACTACCTTGCTGGATTCAAAATGCGAGAATTCTCGATCCGTCTGGTGATCTGCCGAAAGCACTATTCCCTGCAGAATTGTTACATGCGGTAGTGACGCATTTTCATCGCGGGCCGCGGAAAACGAGAATATTCAATCACTCAATTAATGCTGACAGTCATTGCCGTTTGCGACACATGTCTGCTTGGGCCGCCGAGATCGATTCGTTGTGCCAGCTCTTCGACGTTTTGATTGTTCAAAGCACCGGTAGTCTCCGCAGCACCGCACCGGTACCGAATGCAGGTGTCCGAGATCATCTCAACGCGGGGCGAACATACCCCGAATTCTTGCTTGAACCTTCGGCTCGTGTCGCGAATCCCGCGCAAAGTCTGCAAGCCATCTCTGTGGGCTCCGTTGCATACAATCTATATGAGTCAGCAGGTTTGCGCAGCTTCGCAAACCAAGAAGCAGAACCGTCAGGCTTTAGCCGGTCAGGACTCGGAATCTGGGATGCAATCAAGCCCGAGGTCGTTGAATTCGGCGGGGATCTGTTGAGGTCGCCCGGTACTCCTCTAATACTTTCAACACCAACTGAAGGGCGCGATTGCTACCCAGAATTGGTTCGATCGACTTTTCATGGGTCAGGGCCTGCGGTTGACCGTGACGAAATCGGGACTTCGTTCGCTGCACCTAAAGTAACTCACATTGCAGCTCATTTGCAACGAGTCCTTCCGGATGAATCCTGTTTGCTCTATCGGGCACTTATCGTACAGTCTGCCCGATGGCCCGAGTGGACACGGAATGGCGTCAACACGAATCTCGCAATTCGAACTTTGGGATACGGAATTCCAGACCTTGAACGCGCCACTACGAATACTGACTACCGCACAACGCTCATCTCTTCAGGTGAAACTAGAATTCGTGCCAGCGACTGCGATATTTTCCAGGTCCCAATTCCAGAGGACTTGCGGCGACCGGGTTACGAGTACGATATCCTCGTCGAAGTGACCTTGTCGTATGTCGCTCAACCACGGCGCACGAGAAGAAACCTACGCCGCTACTTATCGACATGGGTTGATTGGAAGAGTAGCAAGCTGGGCGAGTCCATTGAGGCGTTTCGCCGACGAGCATTGAAAGGCCAGGAATCCGACGATAGTGCCGCTCAAGGAACAACACTGCGTTGGACACTCGGCGCACGTACTGACCACGGAGATATTCATGGAGCGAAGCGAAGCTCCGGAACGGTCCAGAAGGACTGGGCAATCGTGAAGTCGAACGAGCTTCCAGAAGACTTTTGCATCGCGGTCATGGGACATGAAGGCTGGAGCAAAGATCCTGATTCTGCAGCTCGGTATGCGTTGGCAGTGAGCTTTGAGGTTGTCGGACGTGAAATAGCAATTTACGACGGCTTGCGGGTTGCCGTCGAGGAATTGCAGTCCGAATTAGAGACAGAGATCGAAGTAGAAGTTGAGGCTACTTGAATCGTTTTGGAGCCGATGCACAAATGGTAGTCCACGCTCGTGGATTCGCTGTAAATGTCACTGATTTGTCACTGAAAATGGGGTAACGGCAGCGATCAACATTTTCCAGGCTTTTTTGACAATCAAGAATTGTCAAAATCTCTCCGGTAGGTACAGGACCTAACTTTTTTCAGCACAAAATTCAGTGACAAATCAGTGACACTGTTGGCAACAAAAATGCAATTTTGGTACAATGCAGATCCAACGTTAGTGTCTCGATAAGTGACGGTAACGCCACGACTTACAACGACCATGCAACGCACTTAAAACCCTGGTGCAACGAGGTGAAAACGGCTTCGAGTCCTACCGGAGGAGCCCCGTTGATGGCCCCGTGACCTTCGTTGACAAATGATGGGACGGTTACAATGGAATAGCCGAATGGTCGCGGGATCGGTTACGGCCCGCAAACGTCGGGTAACCGCCCGCGTGCACCCGAGTACGCGAGCCAAGCTGTTTTTGAATTGAAAATCTTTCGCGCGCACCGGGTGTCGCGGGCCGTTACCCGACTGAAGCATGGTGTCGTTACCCAACTGAAGCATGGTAGAGATGGATGAGCGACTTCGTCCTCTGATCGACGACTACAAATTGACTGTGGCCCGAGCGGTCGCCGCACTTGAAGCTACTGGAATCTCTCGTCCAGCAACAACGACTGAATGGGTTGGCTATGACGTTCCCGGACGCGGCGAACTTACTGGTGGTGGCGAATACTTCATTCACGGATTTGGCTGCGCAGTACGTTTGCCAGATACGTCGGTTGACTTCGATTTTGGCGACGATGGGCAAATCGATGGATTTGACTGGGATCGACTTTCGAGATTCGCTGGCTCTCAACTTGCCAAACGATACGGCATTCGCGACGAAAATGAACTGCGGTCATTGATTGACGATGCGCACGCATCGGGCGATCTGGTACATTCGGGATATATCCTCTCGTACACTCGAGGTTCATTTCCAACGGGACCTGGATCTAGAGGCGGCGGGTAACCATCCAATGCGCGAGTTGCGGGTCGCGAGTTTTCCAATGGTCAGATCACTCGCCGCAACCGCGTGATTGGTTTCGTTCGCCCAACAAGACTGGCGTTAGGGAACTTCTGCACTGTTTCCGCCGTCAAACGTTGCTCTGAAACAACAAACCGCAAGCTCCGGGATGGGTTCCCAATGAAACTACCTCAACTCGCTCTCTGCCTCCTATTTCTGGGATGCAATCTATCGCTCGCTCAAGATACCCCCAACGACGCGAAATTCACTGGACCAACCAAAGACGTGACCTTCCATCTGCTTTGGTTGATCGAGTCCGAAGATGACAACCGCATCGCCTACACCGGACCTGCTCGCGAGGGCCTAACTGCGGCAGGCTATGGACGCTTAGTTCCCGCGGGTTCGGCTTCTAGCATGGTCAGTATCGGACAACGTGCGAATGTCACCGGGTCATCTCGCTACGGGCAAATGTCGGTGGTCTTATCACTGCTGAATACCGACGAGCAAGATGAACTGCAGATCAAGATTGACCTTAAATCGAGTAATCGTTCACCGATGTCGATCGATACTGCTGCTAGAGCCCCACTTGGACGCTGGTTTCTTGTAGGCGGCGCTGATTCCCGTGTTGGATTGCCCCTCCACGCGGATGACGGCAAACGTGCCGTTGCAATAATGAAAATAGACGATGGTGTCTTGCTTCTCGATTGAGGGAAAGACATTTACCGAATTGGGCGAACCATGGGATGCAACGTAGCGGCGGTGGCGTGGTTTCTCGTGAAGTCAATGTCAACTCCCGCCGCCCGCTGATCCCGGCCGTTATTTGGCTCAGTTCAATTTGGAGCCCAAGCTTTCCCAGTACCCTCAGAAGTGAATGCCGCACAATCAATTCGGCTTGCCATAGAAGGTGTCGCTATCGACGGCTCATTCGTTTCGTCGCCACATCTTCAATCATGCCTTAGCTCGCTTGAGGGGTTTGTCTCCCAACTCTTCCACGAGATCAATATTCTGACTGATGATAGCCTCGACGGAATCTATGCCGAGATTGCGGAGAAAACAGGTGAACGTCAAATTCGATTGCTGGGTAACTGCATCTTCATTTCCGACCAATGCCTGACGCCCATAGAAATACAAGCTAGAATCTCTGGAGATACGGATGAAATTGAGTGGTGCGAGTGTAGGCTTGGCGAAATGGGGCCGAACGGAATGCTACGAATTCCGTATGGCGGCAACGTTCGTCAAGTCGCTTGGCGTTACGATGCAATAGAGTGGTGCTACCA
>JBGSJT010000010.1:0-9304 GCA_041741715.1 Pirellulaceae bacterium
TGATGCAAGTAAACCCCAAGCTGGGGAATTCTAATTGTCGCTGGCCTGGGAAACGCACAGCCGTGAAACCCAGAACCAATTCAACTCAACAGGGGAAATCTAATTGTCGCGGATAGGGAAAACCAATTGTCGCTAGACAGCAGTCTCTTGGTACGACAAATCTCTTGCTGTATATCGCGAGATTTTGCCGCCAGAGCATCCCACAGTCGCAGGCGTGCTGTTGAATAGAGGGGCGTGCCTTCTAATGCAAGGCAAGTACGAAGAGTGTGTTCCAGATCTGTCGTCAGCGTTAACGAGTTTTGTTTCCGCGAATGGCCCGGACCACCCCAGTGTCGCATCGGTGCTGAGTATTTTTAGTCAACTGCAATTTAAGTCAGGCGAGTATCGCGACGCAGTAGAAACGTCAAAGCGAGCCGCAGCCATTCGGAGATCGACATTAGGCAATGAGCATCCCGACACAAGATTTGCCGTTTACGAAGTCGCGCTAGCCAATCTCTACCTTGGTAATACGAGTGAAGCGGAACAGGCTTTCACAGACGCCGAGAGTGGACTACTAACCGCATTGAACGAGTCGAGTACTGAGCTCGCGTCGGTCCACTTTGGAGTAGGTACATTCTTCGCCTCGCAAAATCGCGCAGAACGTGCCTTGGAGAGCTTCGATAGAGGACAAAAGGCAATGGCGAAGAGCATGGCAAATGTCTTTCCCGGCTTGCCACAAATTGAACAGAATGCCTACTTCAGCACGCTTTCGCTTAGCGTTAACCAAAGCATGGCGTTTGCGCTCGCTCACTCGGACCAACAAAACGTGGTGGACGCTTCGTATGAATGGCTTGCTAACAGCAAATCAATCGTTCAGCAATCTGTCGGGAGGCAACTTCGAGTCTTCAATTTGGCGTTGAAAAACAACGTGACTGCAAAGCGGCTAATTGAGGTGCGACAATACATGTCTAGTCTCGCGTTGACCGAGAATACAGACGATACACGGCAAGACCATCGATTAATGCTAAACAAGCTCATCGACGAAGAGTCAAATCTTACTAGACAACTCACCCGCGACTTTGGATTTCCTGTTAGGGCCGAAGGCTGGCTGAAACTTTCCGCTATTCGCAAGTCGATTCCAAGCGATACGGTAGTTGTTGACTTTTCACGGGTCACGCCGGCGCAGTTTCAAGCCGACCAGCATGAGTATATTGTCGGCAAGGATCGCTATGTGGCATGGATCGTTCCTCCATTGAACAGGGGAAGTGTAAGGCTTGTTGACCTTGGTCCGGCTGAAGCAATCGATTTATTGATACGTCGGATTCGCATGCGGATACAGTCGGATGGCGACGAGAATGGCATAGTTGAAACGAAAGGTGAATCTATCGCCGCAGCTGCCCTGAATAATGGTTTGCGAAAGCTACGAGATTTGATCTGGGCGCCTCTCGATTTGCATACCATCGATTCAAAAAGTCTGATTCTTTCTCCAGAAAGCAATCTTTGGTTGGTGCCCTGGTGTGCGTTGCCACTCGATCAAAGTGAAATAGTTCTTATTGAAAAATACTCATTGCAGTTCGTGGTGAGTAGCCGCGAGATCGGCACTGCAAAACATTCCGCCGATGCGGGGGCTCAGTCTGTGGTTTTCGCGAATCCCAACTACGACATCGACAACAAAGAGAAAAGTGCGTCAATTGCGACTCTTTCTTTGAAGCCAGTGGAACCCACGATTAGAACGATGCGAAGTATTGCGGGGGCATCGGTGCTGGGGAAATGGCCTGCATTGCCTTCGACTGAGCGCGAGGCTGAAGCCATTTCACCTTATATTGAGAAGCTTGGCGCTGCAAAACCAAAAACTTTCGTTCGCAGTTTCGCACTAGAATGCGTTGCTAAAGACCTGGTTAATCCAAAGGTAGCAGTTTTTGCTACCCACGGTTTTTTCCTTCCGGCACAGAAGGCCAAAAGCGATAGCAACCCGCTACTCATCGAACGCAGTGCTCGATTCAGTCAGAACGACGACGGCAGTTTTCCCCTTGAGAACCCATTGCTGAGATGTGGGCTGGTGATGGCTGGTTCCAATCGACCTGAGGCGACGGTTCAGGGTGACGACGGAATCTTGACAGGTATTGAGATAACGGGCTTGGATTTTCGGGGTACGGAGCTCGTTGTGCTGAGCGCATGTGAGACCGGCGTAGGTGACTCGCGAAGCGGCGAGAGCGTCGCCTGTGTGCGGCAAGCCTTTCAGCTGGCTGGAGCACAGTCGGTTGTCGCGTCTCTGTGGCAGGTGCCTGATCGAGAAACCTCGTTGATTATGCCAAGTTTCTTCGACAACCTGTGTTCCGGGCAAGGCACTCCTGACGCCTTGAGAAATGCCCAGTTGGAAGCCATCAAATACCATCGAGAAACATTCGGCGCAGCCCATCCGCTTTTCTGGGCCGCCTGGACCGTGACCGACTGAAGAAACGGGTATCGCGTCGTTCGAATTTTAGAGCCTGAAAGAAACCGACACGGTCTGAAAGTGCTCGTGGTATCAAATGTACAAAGACTAAAAATTAATGAATCATTTCAAAGCCGTCGAGTTGCACTTAGCAGCCATTCTCGTTTTAGGTCTAACTGGTTGTTATAAATCGCACGAAACGCCACAAGTTGCGAATTCTCCTGTTGTAGCCATAGATGCGTTAGACCCGCAATCATTGGCCGATACAGAGCAATCATACGATCAAGCATTTGAATTGCTCGTCAGGCATAAACTGGATGAAGCGAGTCATTTGTTTGAGGCACTTAGTAAGAATGATCCTGGTGATTCTCGATTTGTGGCTTGCAGTGCGTACGCAAACTTAGGCCTTGAGCAATTCGATGGTCTGCAACAACAAGTCAATCAATCGTTGGCAATCGATCCAGATTGTTTGTTGGCAAAGGTTGTTCAAGCCGGTATTTGGATGCACGAAGGCAACAAATCTGACGAAGCAAGAAAGCTTCTTGAAGACGTCGTTTCTCAGGATGAAAGTTTTGCATTTGCATGGATTCTCAAAGGCCAGTTCGAGTTTTCATCAATCGCGAACGGGACGGTGGGAGAAATCTCTTCGTTGGTCGAACAATCCATCGATTCGTTTACTCACGCTATTGACACTATGCCAAATTCGTTTCTGGCGCACTTCGAGCGCGGAAACGCAAGGCTAAAGGCACATCGTATACAACTGATAGCTGCGGGTGTAGATTCTGTTTCGCCAGCTACGCCCGATCAGAAGGCTGAGCTTGACAAGGCGTTGACTGATCTCGACATCGCAATCGAACTCAATCCAAAGTTTCCCAATGTATTTGCCACTCGTGCGAAAATAAAGGAAGCGTTGACGAACAAAGAACCAAGTGTCTGCGTTCCTGATTGGTGCGAAGCGTTAAGAAGAAATCCTACTGAAAAGCCGTTCGTCAAAATATTGACCGAGTGCCTGTACTTTCCTGAGACGTTTAGCGATCCTTCGCTACCAATGCAAATTGAAGCGGCGTTCAGCTTGTTGGACGCAGATGGAAAGCAAGAAGTGGCATCAGTAGCCATGAAGCAATCACAGTTTTCTGACCTGTGGCTTGCAAATACGGAGCGGATGATTGCTAGCGGTGATCCAATTCCGAATGTTCATGGCAGTCGTGAGAAAGCAGCAGCCAGATTTGCTCTAGTTAAACAAACTCAAAAGCAAGCATTGGAATTGGTTTCTAGAGTATGTGGACAAACATCATTGGATGCTGCAATCGCTTCATCCACTGTCAACGCAAAAGAATCGGAAACCGCCAGTCCACAACCGCAAGGCATTTTCGATGCTTCGGTCGACGAACTTGAAGTTAAGACGATATACGAAGCCTTTTCCAGCGGGGCGGACCGCCTCTTGTTGATCGAGATATTGGAGTTGGGAAAGCCTTTGTCCGATCCAGCGGATCTGAGAAAGGCAGTTGAAGCGATTGATGATCAAGTTCGTACAGCCGCGAAATTCGTTGACCGATCCGGAGGAACGTTTTTAAGTTTGCAACTTTTAGGCGAAATGGCGTACTTTCAGCTAAATATTCGGGTCTCGATCGGCCAGCATCCACAGCTCAGTGCCATTCCTCTCCGCGACGATCTTCTTTCGCTTGATTCGCTGAAAGCGATTTGCAGACAGGCTTTTGAGAAGAGTATTAAACAATGGCCCGATATTGTTTCGGCACCTTATGATAGACTCGCCAGACTGTCGTTGATTGAAAACCCAAATGTCAATGCTAATGAAGTTGCCAATATGCTTTTGATTTCTATTAAAAACGAGCCGAGTTCGGCGAGGAGTATCGGTTTGCTAATCCAAGCTCTCGTCGATACAGACCTAATCGACGACTTGCAGAACTACCAGTACATTTTTGGAATCCTCAAAGGCGTGAATGGCGATGCGTTAGCGGAAGTGAAATCTGGGAGTGAACGAATTCAACGCGAAATTGCCGAATTGAAAATCTTGTCCGAGAAGAATGCTATTCTAGGCTGGATCGATCGTGACACACAGTCGAGACTAAAGCACCTGGTGGATGTCGATGTCTTGCTTCGTGGCTCTTTTGGGTCCGTGAAAATTGGGAAATATTCTGGTAAAGATGACTCGCAATAGAGTTTATGATTTAGGCGATTTTCCATCGCTTGTTGGACACACTCGGATGTCTTTAAGTCACTAGAATTCGCAACGGAGAATGGCGGCATCCGATCCGTTCTAATTGACGCCTTACACTCATGCAACGACGATTTGTTCGCATCTGCCAACACCACCGCACTTGCGTAGTAGGTTGGCGAGGTCCTGCAAGTCTACTTCTCCGTACGCTTCGGAACAGCCAAAGATCGCAAGCGTACCTTCTGGTTCATTTAGTTCCCAGTGTCCGCCACCGTGAATTTGCCAATCGAAGCAGCGTGGTTCGAAATGATCCCCCTTCTTGTTGTAGTGGCCGTTAATGCCTCTCAAGGAAAAGAAACGATCGACAATATTTGCGTGATACCTTGACATGCCCTCAGGTGAAAACACAGCAAACTGCTCATTGTCTCGCGCAATCAATACAAACTTTCCACGGCAGTTTTGTGGAACGGGTTCTTCGTTAAGAAGGACGTGGTAGACTTCGCGATAATCGACGACAATAAAAGGCATTCGTCCACTTAATAAAGAGCGGCCAACTCAGTAAACCGAAATTGCGTTTAAGTATGGATGATGAACCGCTAATCGTCAACTTTACTTTCTTTTGTAGATTTCTTTCACTTCTCGCTTCCAGTTCGCGTTTCTGTATTGGAAGCGGTTGAGTCTCATCTGTACAAACGAGCACTCAGATCGAACGAGGCGGTGAGTGCCGCGTGGAAGTGCGTTACTTCTTGCTCAGCGGTGAAGCGAAGGTCGGTGAGTTTGCCACGAGTGTTCGAAGTCGCTGGAGCGTTGAATCGATGCACTGGGTTTTGAACGTTGTGTTCCACGATGATGCGAGTCGCATTCGAATGGGAAACGCAACCGCAAACTTCACGTTCACACGACGGTATATCACGACGCTCTTGAAACGAAACACTTCCAAACACAGTGTAGAGCGGAAGCGAAAATTAGCCGGTTGGACCGCCGACTTTCATCAGAAACTATTGTTCCCTACCTAATTTTGATGCGATCGCCGTGGGGGGATTACCAGGACGTCCCGGAGGCAGATTGTCGGGTGCGTGGTAACCCGGTGGGACGTAGTACGGGTGATGCGGAGGCAGGCGCGGCCAGATGTGAATCGGCGGAGACGTTTAGACGACGGGTTCATCGGGCGGCGGCGGCCAATTCCAGTCTTCGGGCCACCATGGCGTTCGTAGCCCAGGTTTGTCGCTGGGATAGTCGTCGCTGCCTTCACTGGATTCTGAACCAGAGCGTTCCAGTGGTATGTGCGGTGGTTCTTCATCCGGTGGGGTTAACGGGTATGGCGGACGATATTCTCAGAACGAACCTCGGCTAGAACGCCGCCTCGTCGTCGTGAGCCAGTTTACGGAACGCCGAAAGAACCTGCTTTGCTGACAATTTAGCGACGCCGAGTGCCAGCTCGTCTCAGTCCCTTGGCGACTAAGTCGAATGCTTCGGCGGGCTTGTAGTCTTCGAGTACGTCGAAGAAACAGGCCAGAACGCGTTTGGTTTCGGCGACGTTGATCTTGACGCCTTGTGTGTCGGCGCGGGCAGCGACTTGGTTGTAGATGTCACCGAGTGTGGATCTTGTTGTTCTACACATCTTTTGGCAATTACCGTATTTTGGTGATCGACGGTTGATGCCGTCAAGTTCGTTTTGTTTCGGCTGAGCATGGGTTGCTTGGCTTGCGAATACAGGGAGGTCCTTTGCGATGGCGAGCCAGTGGGTCATGGACGAAATGCAATCTGTCGATCTCAGAGATAAACGACTCGAAAAACGTCTCATTCAATTGATCGACACCCTCTCCGAAGCGTCCACCGCAAGTATTCCGGCAGCCTGTCATGATCATGCCGAGATGACTGCCGCCTACCGCTTTTTTGATAACGATAAAGTCGAGTTCGAGAACGTCCTCCAACCACATATTGATGCCAGCTACCAACGTGTCGCCAAACAAAACGTCGCCTTGCTAGTTCAAGACACCACCGAACTTGATTTGACACGACCTGATTCGCAGGTCATCGGCGCCGGACCTCTCAATCACGCCAACAAGCAAGGGGCATTGCTGCACCTGCTGCATGCTTTCACTCCCGACGGTACACCTCTGGGAACGCTTTCGGCGGAAGCTTGGACGCGAGAGCCGAAAGACGAGAAATCAAAAGCCAAGCGAGGCTCCAGCGAGAAACGAGTCCAGATCGCTCGCAAGCCTTTTGAAGAAAAGGAAACCGTTCGCTGGCTGCAAACCGCTGAGCACTGCGGGGAGATTAAACAACATTGTCAGCAGACTCAACTCGTGATGTTGGCCGACCGCGAATGCGATATCACTGAAGTGATTGACTACTGCACCACGCAACAAAGTTTTGACTGGGTGATTCGCTCTGACGTCGATCGGGTCGTCAACAAAGCCCGCAAACAAGATGCCTCGATCAAGGTGCGAGACCAGCTCGGCAGCAAGAAACCGTTATATCGTCAGCAGCTTTCGATCCGAAGTCGCGAGCAGTGGGGAAGCCAGTCGCTCAAACAACGTCCTGGGAAAGCGGATCGTGATGCGAGGCTCGTGGATGTTTCTGTGCACGCTGGGCAAGTCACGCTGAATGATCCGCGAGCCTTCCACCGTGATGGTGTGAGCGTGGGCGCGGTGTTAGTTCAAGAGATTGATCCACCCGCCGGCGTCCAGCCGGTGCAGTGGTTGCTGCTGACGAGCCTACCGATCCAGACTCGCAAGCAAGTCGAACTGGTGATCGCGTATTACCTGATGCGTTGGATGATCGAGCTGCTGTTCAAAGTGCTCAAGAGTGGCTGCAAAATTGAGTCGCGTCGTTTCGAGCACATCGACCGCTTTCTTCCTTCGTTGGCGTTGTATCTCATCATCGCCTGGCGCAGTTTCTATGTGTGCCGAGTCAGTCGCACTCACAGCAGTGAGTCCTGCGATCATGTCTATAGCGAAGCGGAATGGAAGAGCGTTTGGCAGATGGTTAATCGTACCGCACCACCGCGCAAGGCCCCTGGCCTGATGGAGATGACAAAGCTGATAGCACAATTAGGCGGCTATGTGGATCGGAAGAACTCAGGACCGCCGGGCCCGCAATCGCTATGGCTGGGTCTTCAAGTGATGCACATCATGGCCAACTGCTGGCTCAGATTTGGTCCCGGAGCAACCTAAAGATGTGTAGAACACCGAGAGTGTGGATGAGTGTTGAGTTGCCGTCGACTTCTTGGCGGTTGCTTTCTTCTTAGCCATTTTTCGATTCCTTCGTTCTGAATTGACATGCTAAATTACGAAGCGGTAGTTGTACGTCCCCTTCTACGAATCGCATACCGGCGCGGTCAAACGAAGCAAGCCAGCTTGATGCTGGCTTGCGCTACGAGTCCTTGGGTTACCAAGTGGATCAGTTGTCGAGGATGCCAGGGTAACTGGGCCAGTGTTCGCCCCAACTGCCAGGGTGGACGACGGGGTAGTCGGGCATGCCGGGATAGTAGTGTCCGGGATGCCCTTCGGGCAAATTGTCGGGGTACGAGTAACCGGGTGGCACATGGTACGGATGGTCCGGCGGTAGCCGCGGCCAGATGATGTCGGGCAGTGGCGGTGGCGACCCGATGACCACTGGCGGTTCGGGCTGCGGGGGCCAGATCACGTTTTCGAGCCACCACGGTGGACGCGGGCCAGGATCGGGCGTGCCGGGCGGGTAGTCGTCGGGCCACACCGGCGGGACTGGTTCGGGCACCGGGGGAAAGGTCCATGGACCGTCATCGTCCTCACCGTCGGGGACGTAGGACGACTCGCTGCCGGGCGGGTCAAATGGCGGAACGAATCGATATGGAGGCAACGCGGGTTTGAAAGGGGTGGTCATTTCAATGGACTCCTTTGCATAGGATCGGGGTGAACGAACGCAGTGCGTTTACTGGGGCAGAGCCCACACTGCGGAATGGACTGGGTTTCGAGAAACGTTTGCAGTTCTTCGTTGGTGGCGCTGGGCGGGCACGCTTGGTAGTCGCGGAAGAGTTGCCACTCTGGGATGTCGCTGAGTCGCAGCTTTGATTCGAGTTGTGCCAAGTAGGCAAGCGCCGGACACTTCCAAAGGCGAGACTGGAACAGTTGCGCGCAAGTCCGCTGCATGCAGATTTTGAATGCTGCGGCTGGCTGAGAATCGAACGGCATTGGCTTGCCGTTGACGACGTTGTACTGACGCATCCAACCTTCGTGCGATTGTCGGATGCGGATTTGCACGCCGTGAAAGTCCTGCTGCCAACGCCAGACAAGCTCTCGCACTTTGCGGAATCGTATTGCGTAGGCCTCGTGCGTGCCGTGCTGACTGACCTCGAGTCGGCAGCGGTTCTCGCGAAGCACAATTGGCAGGTTTGGGAACCGATGCAAGAAGAAACCGTTTGTCACGAGCATCAGTTCGCTGTCAGGCCAATGCTTCCGTGCAAGTTCGATGTGTTCGGCGATTTGCGGATTGAAAAGCGGTTCGCCGCCGAGTAGTGCAAACCGTTTTGGCTTCAAACGCTGCGACCATTGCGAGTACTCGGCCTCGGCGTCTTCAATCGTGGGTAGGTTGAACGAAATGTTAACTTCGATTTTGAGATGATCGTTCACTACACGGCCTCTGCAACAAGCGATTCTTCCAACGATTGAATTCCGCTGGGATGAAACGAGATGCTGATCCGACCCACCGACGCATCGTAGTCAATCACTCGA
>JBGSJT010000011.1:0-21618 GCA_041741715.1 Pirellulaceae bacterium
CCATAATAGACAGTTCCGCGCCACATGATGTCCCACAGCCGCTCAAGCTGGAAGGGATCTTCACCTAGCAACAACTTGGCCAGATGACGCTCGGCGACAAACGCCGTGCCTGGTCCTCCATAACCGATTCCCGTGATCCCCTTGTCCGTCTCAACCATGACGGTGGTAGGACCAAGATCATCGGCGTAGAACAGGGAACGCCGAGGTTTGAAGCGAGGATAGATCGAAAGCGGATTGGCTATCTCGACGTCGGTTGTATTCCATGCACCCGGCGCAAGATCGTAGGTAGGTAGCGGTCGGTCTGGCACCAGTTGCACTGCGCGAATGGCCGTAATCTTCAGCCCGCTAATTTCATCCGCGAATGACAATGGTGTGGGGGCGGGGAAGCGGGCCGCATCTTTGCCGACCGCGTCAAGATTGGTCAATAAGCTTGACAATCCAGCAGCGGCACTCGTCCCCAGAAATTGACGACGACGCATGTCAGTTACTCCAGTGTTCGTGGATCTCTAGTGAGCCGCAGGTTGGCAAATTGTTAGCAGCTTTCGATTCAATCTTGAGTCGTCATTGGACTAGCCCGTCGTTACTTTCGTGAATCGAGGATTCTGAAGCAATTTTCGAGCGCTGGAAATGGTGGGGGGCCTAGTTTTTGAGAAACACGCCTTATGCTCTTAGGTAGTCGGCGACATCATCATCAACCGATCCGCCGGACTCGCTCCGACCGGTAATTTATGTTCAGACTCTTCGGTCAGAGTCATCTTTCGAAGGATGCGACATTCAGGATTGTTTTCCATAACTCCGATTGTAGCATCAAAAATGACCATTTGACAGTTTCAAATATGGCGTTCGGATATGGCGTGGCGTGAGCCATGCAGGAGGTCAAACTTACTTGTCGGAGTTGAGTTCGCGCGGAAACTTGACAGAGTTCCTCTCCTGAACGGTGTCAACTCCGTCGTCGCGCACGGCCACTTTTGCGCCAATAATTAGGTTATCGGAGACGATGTTGCCTCGCGAGTTTTCGCCCGACGCGATCCAGATCGCCTGAGCCTGGTGAGGCTGGGTCTTGATGACATTGTGCATGATCAAATTGAAGCTTGCCTTCTTCGTGGCAAACGAACTCAGCCACTCGATCTTGATGGCCGAGTCGAGAGCTTCCGAGTTCCGCCAGCCGTTGTTCTCAAATCGATTCCCCTGGATGAGGCATTCGCTGCAGCCCATGAGCCATAGTCCCTCGCGATAAGAATTGAGTATCGCATTATTGGAAAAAGTGTTCTCGTGGCTACCACGCTCGATGGTCACGGCCCGCGAGCCAGCATTGCGTATTAAGTTGGCGGTACCAATAACTCGGATGGAGCCTTCTACAAAGTAGCTTCCCATACGGGAGTTTTCGATCGTGTTTCCGGTGATGATTCCGTCTTCACAGCCCACGACCCATTTTGCGTCCCCGAAAGAATCCTCAATGCGGTTGTTGCGGATCTCAAAATCTCGAACGCCCGCCAATCGCAGCATAGCTTTGTGCTCGGAACCCTTGCCGACTTCGCCATATTTGTCATCTCGGATATCAACGTACTCGGTAGCGCAGCGGACAATGCGATTGTTGGCAATGGTTACCCGCCGCAGCAGCGGTAGCCTGACGTCGCGGGAATGAGTGTTCACAATGTCGATCCCCGCGCTGTTGAAATCGACGACTTCACAGCCGTCAACGATCACATTGTGCGTGTCGCGGAGCACGATCCCGCTAATATTTATCGCAGGGGGCCATTTCATGCGTTGCCCACGCAGTTGACCACCACGAATCGCAATGTTTGTGTGAGAAGCATTGGGGACGGTCTGGATCAATTGTCCACGGGCGCTGTACGCATCCGCCGTAGTGAGAATGGCACCATGCAAGTCGAGCTCGCAATAGGAGCGGAGTTCGATTCCCGACGCGCCCTCGATTCGATAGTTCCCGGGGGCGAGCTTAACGGTGCCACCACCGTGCCGATAACTGACACTGGCGGGTTTGTTGTCGAACAGCCAAAGTTTTCCGTGCTCCAAGTCAATTTCAAAATCGACCCCTTGTTCGAGCTTCTGTTTATCGCGAGTCACTTCAATGCTAGCGGGATGAATTCGGTCATGCGCGAGCTTAATACCACGCATGAAAGAGGCTCGTGCGATCGAAAACTCGCAATCTTGCAACTCGGTCGTCGCCTGAATCACAATCGACGTGATTTCGGACAGGTTTGCCGCGCCGCGGTATGGTTGGTTGAGATAGAAGCGTAGTCGATGCCAACTGCCGGGAGAGGGAACTTTCTCGTGATAGCGAATCTGCTGTTGGCTTTGATCCTGTAGAATCACTCGTACTTTGATGGCTGCATTCGAGTGTACTAGCAACTCAAACGACTCGAAGGAGGCAAGATCGAGAGTTAATCCTTCCTGGGCTAGCCCAGGATACGCCGCGTCCGCACCTTGGATACGCAGCGCAGCAGTTCCATCATCGGACACGACAGGCCGGATCGTCGACCCTGAATCTGTTGGCTTCCATTGCTCGTGGTGTTTGACATCCAGGTCAAGAAACTTTGTCCCGGCGACTTCCGCCTGATGCACTTCAGAGAGCCGATCAATCGCATGATTGATCGACAGTTCGTCCTGGGTCCCGGTGCAGACAAACTCCGCTGCCGCTTTCACTGTTGAAGTCGCATCATAGGGTGCCACGCGAATCACTTGGCTAAAGCCTGGACTAACCAGCCACAAGGTGATGACGCACCAATCTAAACACCAACGCAGGAACGGTTTCATGGCACGCGGATTCCAAAGCTCACAGAAACGAAACAGTTACAGTTTACCTTTGGTGCTGGGGATATCGGACTGGCGGGGATCGATGGTGGTCGCAATGCGGAGAGCGCGGGCGGAAGCTTTGAAGATGGCTTCGGCAATGTGATGGCTGTTGCGTCCGTAGTTCAGCAAGACGTGATAGTTGCACAACGCGTTGCTGGCCATGGCATACCAGAAGTCCTCAATCAACTCGCTATCGAACTGGCCGATCTTGGGGGCGGGGATGGGGGCGTTGAACACCACGTAGTTGCGACCGCTCAGATCGATGGCAACTGTGACCAGTGTCTCTTCCATGGGCAAAACGATACTTCCGTAACGTGTGATGCCACGTTTGTCCCCTAAGGCTTGAGTGAAGGCTTGGCCCAAACAGATCCCGATATCTTCCGTCGTGTGGTGCGCGTCAACTTCTATGTCACCGACACAACACACGTTCAAATCAAACAACCCATGCTTGGCGAAGAGGGTTAACATGTGGTCAAGAAAACCGACGCCGCTATCGATCTGGCTTTTTCCCGAGCCATCGATGTTGAGCTCCAGCGTGATTTTCGTTTCAGCCGTCTGGCGCTCGATCTGGGCGGTGCGCGAGTGAGTCATGGGAGTCGCTTTAGAGGACGTGAATTGAGGGATCTGCGATGTACCACTATTGAATATAGCTTGCCAGGAGACTCAAGGCGGCGTCGATCTGGTCATCGCTGCCGACGCTGATCCGTAAGCCGTCGCCCCAACCGGCGTAATTCATATAGCGTACCAGCACTTGGTCCTGTTTTAACGCTTCGTACAACGGTTGGACCGGTCGGTCTGTCCGCGTGCACCATACAAAATTGGCTTGCGACGGGGTGACCTGGAAGCCAAGTTCTCGCAGACTCGCGCTCATTCGCTGGCGAGTGGCGATGATTCTTTGACGATTGTCCTGCAACCATTTTTGATCGTCGATCGCCGCTGTGGCACCAGCCAAGCTTAGCGCATCACAATTGTAACTATCTTTAACTTTGCGGAGCATGGCGATGATCGGCGGTTGAGCGACCAGAAAACCGAAACGCAAGCCAGCAAGCGCGTACGATTTGCTCAACGTTCGCGAGACCATGATGCGTGGATTGCTCTTGACCAAGTCGATGCAGTGACTGTCTGCGAAATCGACATAGGCTTCGTCGATCAGTAGAGGACAGGTGAGTCGTTCGGCCAACATGGCGATCTTGGCGGGTGGAATCAGTGTACCGCTGGGGCTATTGGGATTGGGGAGAAACACCAGTCGCAATTGCTCGTCGTGCCGCACAAAATCATCACCCAAGCTAAAGTCAGGTTGAAATTGCACCTCTTCGTGATTGGCAGCCTGCAATTGTGCCAACGTGCGATAGAGAATGTAGCTGGGGTAGGGGAGTCGTAGCTTGTCTCCGGCACCGACGAAGGCGCGGGTGAGGATCGTGAGTATGTCGTCGCTGCCGTTGCCGCACAGAATCCAATCGGGATCGACCCCTAACACTTCGGCTGCGCGCACTCGAAATGCGGTCCCGAGCGGATCGGGATAACGTTCCAGGCGAGCCGAAGCGGCTTGGACAATGGCAGCGGCGACGCGAGGGGACGGAGGATACGGATTCTCATTGGTATTGAGCTTGATGAACTTGCCACCCTGCGGCTGTTCGCCGGGGACGTAGGGTTGCATCTGCCGAATTTCATCGCGGAATAGTTGCTCGAGGTCAGGCATGATTGGGTTGTTCAAGGGGACGGTGACTGTGTTGTTTTTTGGGAGTTGGGGATAGGGAAACCGGCGCGGAGCGTCAGGCTACTTCAGGCGGATGTCGACGCTGTGGCGGTGGGCGGTCAGCCCTTCTTTATCAGCGATCAAGCCAATCTCGGCGGCGACGTCGGCCAAGGCACTAGACGAGTATTCAATAACACTACCACTGCGCAAGAATGAATTGGCTGATAGCCCAGCAGCCCAGCGGGCGGTGCCACCTGTCGGCAACACGTGCGACGGCCCCGCTGCGTAATCCCCCAACGCCACGGGACTGTAGGGACCTAGGAAGGTCGCCCCAGCGTTGCGGATTTTCTCAGAGAGCTTTCGTGGTTCGCGACAAGCAATATGTAAATGCTCGGGGGCAATCAAGTCGGTGATCTCGCAAGCTTGTGCGGCGTCGCGAACTAAAATGAACGCACCAAACGCATTGAGGCTGTCGCGCGTCAGTTGACTGCGGCTCAGTTTGGATAGTTGTTGTTCGAGTTGTTGTTCGACGCGCGTGGCTAAGCTTGCGTCCCAGGTGATCAGCAGGCTTGCGCCGGGGGAGTGCTCGGCTTGTGCCAACATGTCGGCGGCGGTGAATGCCGCATCGGTCGAGTCGTCGGCGATCACCACCACTTCGCTGGGTCCAGCAATGGAATCGATGTCGACATCGCCGTAAACGAACTTCTTGGCAAGAGCGACGAACAAGCTTCCCGGTCCAACGATTTTATCGACGGCGGGAAGTCCGGCGACGCCGTACGCCATAGCAGCTACCGCTTGGGCTCCGCCGACTGGATAGACTTCGCGCACTCCCAGTTCGTAACAAGTGGCCAGTACATCTGGGTTGTAGGCGCCAAAGGGAGTTGGTGGAGCTACCACCGCGATTTCGGAGACCCCGGCGGCTTGGGCTGGAACCACGGTCATCAAAACTGTCGATGGATAAGCGGCGGCACCACCGGGGACACACACGCCTACGCGTTTGAGTGGCACATAACGCTGCTCCAGTCGAACGCCTGCAGTGGGCTGCACGGAGACGCCACGATGTAAGATGGCGTTTTGGAAAGCGAGAATGTTATCGCGGATGCGGCGAATGGCCTTTAAGAATTCCGGCGATGCTTGGCGATGCGCTTCGGCCAAACGCTCTTCGGGCAAGCGAAGCTGCTGTGGGTCGAGTTGAGCGCCATCCAGTTGCTCGGAGTAGTGTAGCAGAGCGGGGAGCCCCTGTTGTCGAACTTCGTTGCAGATGCGTTCGACCACGGCAGCGGGAGGCAATGGCTGGCCGAAGACGCGCTCCGTCAACGCGCGACCCTTGGGGCTGACGATGTTCCCGGAGGGACTCAGTTGCTCACGCAATTGCCGCAGCTCATCGGCGAAGGAGTCAGCCAGTTGTTCGACAGCCGTGCCATCGAGTCGACGAATTTGAAGGGTTGGGCTCGGATTCATTAACCGCAGATCTTCTGAAGCTTGAGGCGGACTGCCACTACCGGCGTGCATTGGGTAGACTGTCAACGGTAGCCCAGTTTTACCGCCTCGCAAAGGGGTTCAAACGCCGTAACCGTTCATGCTTTATTGAGAGTAGAACAATTGTCCCCAATTGTTCGGGATTCAGAGTAGAGCAATTGTCGCCAATTGTTGGAGATTTTGACAGTGTTGAACAGTCTGATGTCATGAACCATTGAGACAATGGTTCTACTCTGCAGCCATGAACCATTGAGACAATGGTTCTACTCTGCGGCCATGAACCATTGAGACAATGGTTCTACTCTGTCTCAATTCCCACGTTTACCGTGAACGGTTTTCACATGCCCTACCACGGACACTTTTTCATCTCTTGTAGTTCGGAAGTACCATGAAAATTCCAATCGATTTGCGCAGTGATACTGTGACCCAACCTTCCCCGGAAATGCGGTCCGCGATGGCGTCGGCTGAGGTGGGGGACGATGTCATCGGCTCCGATCCAACCGTCGAGGAGCTGCAGGAATTCACGGCCGATCTGCTGGGGAAGGAAGCGGCGCTATTCATGCCGAGCGGATCGATGACGAACCAAATCGCCATTCGGCTACATTGCCAGCGTGGCGATGAGTTTTTGTGCGAGGCGGATTGCCACGTTTATAACTACGAACAAGCCGCCTTTGCGCAGCTCAGCGGTGTCGTGGCCCGGACTATTCAGGGGGTGAACGGCATCCTTGAGCCGCAACAATTGCATGGCAAGATTCGGCCAACTGGAGACCACTTGGTTCGCACGTCGTTGGTTTGTTTGGAGAACACGCACAATCGCGGTGGTGGGACGATTCAGCCGTTGGAGGCTGTGGAGGAAATCTGTGGTTGGGCCAAGGAGCATTCGCTGGCGACGCACTTGGATGGGGCGAGGTTGTTCAATGCAGTGTCTGAGACCGGGATTGAGGCGAGTCGGTGGGCGACTGGTTTCGATTCTGTGAGTGTTTGTTTTTCTAAAGGGCTGGGGGCACCGGTAGGCTCCGCCTTGGCCGGTTCACACGAATTCATTAAAGAGGCGCGTCGCGCGAGAAAGCTGTTCGGCGGGGGGATGCGACAAGTTGGAATTATCGCGGCGGGGGCGCTGTTCGCTCTGAAGCACAATCGTCAGCGACTGAGCCAAGATCACGAGCATGCGCGGCTGTTAGCGGCGGCGGTGGAGCGAGCCGAGGGACTGCAGCTCGACCCACCCCCGCAGACGAATATCGTCGTCGTCCGCATCGACCCCGGCTTGGGAACTTCGGCCCAGTTCGCCCAGCGTCTGTTGGAACAGGGGGTGGGTGTCCTGCCCTTCGGCCCCCAGCATATCCGTTTGGTGACCCACTTGGATATCAACCGTCAGCAAATCGAGCAGGCCGGGGAGATTTTACAAGCCCAGGGGTGCCCCAGTCGCTAATCGGACAGCGCTGCATTGATGTCGAAATGAATTAGACCATGCTCGACCCGAAAATATCCCGTTTTATCTTTTTGCCGAACATTTTTTTGTCGGCGCATTTCAACACTTTTCGGTTCCGAGCACGCCTGAGTTGGAGTTCGCTCACTAACACCCGCAAGTATTTTCCGACAAAAAGATGTGCGGCAAAAAGATGAAGCCCTCGACGGGCCGAAGGACCAGCAGATTACCTAGCCCAAGGCAAGTCAACGCGAGTGGAGCGAGCGTTGACGCCGCCCTAGGGCAGCTGCTTCTCTTTGATTGCGTTGGGGGGAAGTGGAACGAAGCCGCTCGATCGCTTATAATCAAAGATTGCGACCAGCCACAAACAGCCCAAATTAGTGCTGTCGATGCTCAACACTAGAACGCACATTAAACACTAGATTCACTTTGGAGATGCACATGAAAAAAATATTCAGCTTCGTATGTTTGGCAACCTTGGTAGGTGCGCTGGGATGCGCTCCCGCCGCTTCGACCGCCCCTGCTACCACTGCCCCTTCCGAACAACCGAGTGGCGAGGAAGCGCCTGCTGCTGAAGATGGGGCCGCGATGGAAATGACCGAAGAGGCCGCTCCACGCGGTAAGTTTGTACAAACTGATCCCAAGTTGGCAACGCTGCGAGCTAAGTTCGTGGTTGACGGTAAGACACCGGCGCGGGCAAAGGTCGACTCGAGCAAAGATCCGTTTTGCGCTCCGCTGGAAATCTTGTCCGAGGCCATGCTGGTCGGCAAGGATGGCGAGCTGCAGAACATGGTGTTGATGCTTGAAAAGGGATCGAAAGATAAAGTCCCCGCCGATATGCTCAAGCCAGTCGACGGCATCATCCAGCTCGACAACAACGGCTGTGTTTTCAAACCCCATATTTTATTTGTGCGAGTTGGCCAACAAATCGAAGTACTTAACAGCGATCAAGCTGGACACAATGCGAACTTCACCTACTTCAAGAACGAATCGGAAAATTTCTTGATTCCTGCGGGTGGCAAGAAGCTGGCTAAGCAACTCAATTCGGAAGAATCGACGTTGATGCCAGTCGAATGCAACATTCACCCCTGGATGAAAGCTTTTGTCATTGTTCAGGAGCATCCCTATGTCGGTATCTCGGATGAAGCTGGGGTGATTGAAATCAATAATCTCCCGTTGGGTGAGTTGACGTTCGTGTTACGGCATGAAAACTCGAGTGGTTCCGTCGACGTGGGAAAAGTTAATGGCAAGGAGCAGAAGTGGAGAAGCGGCAAGATGGATGTTGATTTGAAGGCTGGTATGAATGACTTGGGGACCATCACCATCCCGGCTGATAAGTTTAGAAGCTAGAAGCTAGAAGCTAGTTGCTAGTTGCTAGTTGCTAGTTGCTAGTTGCTAGTTGCTAGTTGAACGATTCGGCTTGACTTGGGAAACTGCCGTCACGGACGGTGGTGTTATAGTCGTTGACGGCTTGGCGAATTTGTTCGGCGAGGTTGCAAGTTTGGCGGACGAACTTGGGGACACGTCCGAGGGTCAAGCCGAGTAGGTCGTGCGTCACCAAGACTTGCCCATCGCAATCAGGTCCGGCACCGATGCCGATGGTGGGGACCTTCAATTCGGTGGTCATCTGCTTTGCCAACTCTTGGGGGACGCACTCCATGAGCACGCAGAAGGCTCCGGCAGTTTGCGCGGCCAAGGCATCGCGACGCAATCTCTCCGCGTCGCGCTGCACGAGGTAGCCTCCGAGTGCATGGACACTCTGGGGGCGCAAACCGACGTGAGCAATCACGGGGATCCCCGCGTTGACCAGCGCGGCGATAGTGTCGGCTTGTTCGGCACCACCTTCTAATTTCACGGCCTGGCATCCGGTCTGTTTCATGACGCGAGCTGCGACGGCCACCGTCTTGAGAACTCCTAGGTGTCCATGGGGAAAGGGCAAATCGACGACGACCATTGCACGTTGGGCGGCGCGGGCGACCATCCTTCCGTGGTAAATCATGTCGCCCAGGCTGACTGGTAGCGTGGTGTTGTGCCCTTGGACCACCATCCCCAGACTATCCCCCACGAGCAACACATCCACACCTGCCTCATCTAGGAGAGAGGCCATGGTAAAGTCGTAGGCGGTCAACATGCTGATCCGTTCACCGCGCTCCTTCATTTTCGACAGCGATTTAGTAGTTACTGGGGATGGAGTGGAGCTCATGTTTGTTACTCGGGTCTATTATCACCGGTATTCGGCGCGGGTAAACGTCTCGGTTGATGGTAAGTCTGGGTATAATCTGCACTAGCGTTCGCTACTTTTCAGCAGGTTGGCAACTTTCGTAGGCCAACAGGGACATGGTCAGGGATCAGGTGCGTCGATGAAACGAAGCTGGCAATTACTTGTGTGCATGGTACTAGCTGGGCTAACTTTTTCTAGTCTAACTGGCTCCAGGGCAGGCGCTCAGGATGCGATCGGAAATGGATTGGAGAAAGTCGATTTGAGTGGCAAGCTTGAAATGATTGTTGGTAATCAGATTAAGTTCAAGGCCGAAGATGGACAGGAGTCGGTGGTGTTGGTCGGAGAAGACACTACGTTCAGTTATATCGGGACGGCTGAGCCTGCGGCATTGACCCCTGGTCTCATGGTCCGTTTTACTGCTCCCTTTGATGCGGCGGGGACTCCTCAAGCACCGTTGGCTGAGTTGGAGATTTTTCGTCCAGCCCGCGAGCGTCGAATGTCGTTGGAAATGCGGCAAAGTCAAACGCCTGGTATCTATCCCGCCATCGAGAAAGATAAAGTAGAGCCCACATCTGGAAAGGGAGCGGCCAGCAACAAGCCCGCAACCAAGACCACCCCCGCGGCCAAACCAGGGACAGTCAACGCTGCTCGCGAAACGGCTGCAAAAGGAAACTCTGCCAAGGAAGACACCACTAAAGGAAGAAATGCTAAGGCCAATCGAGCCGAACCAGTACAGAGTGCCGGTGGCGTGCAAGATTATCTAGTGGTTGGAATGCTGCGGGCTGTTCAAGGTGACAAGCTACAAATCTTCGCGGGAAATCGTCCCGTGATTGTGCAAGCCGAAGCAGGCGTGAAGATCAATGTCTCTGCGGGTGATCCGCTCTTCTGTCAGCCAGGTGATGAGATCAAGTTGACGGGACTCAAGTCACCAGAGGGCTTGATTCAAGCTGAAGCGATCGAAGTCACTGGTGCCAAACCGCTGGGGTCTGTCGACGAAAAGGCTCACGCTCGAAATAGTCGCACCAAGCAGAGTGGCAAGTCGGATGAGAAACAAACGACCGATAAACAAGGAAACTCCAAAGTTAATCCGAAGGGGCCGGCTCCGAACAAAGCGAAGTAGATTATCAGCTCGACGCGCCAGCGAGTGGGTTGCGCGAGTTCCATGTTTTAGGCGGCAGCGGTGCGTAAAATCCAGGCGACTCACTCGCTGGCGCGTCGAGCTGATACTAGGTTCGCAACTTCAATAGCTCTGCGGCCCAAACGGTGGCTTGTTCGTCGAGCTTGGGGCGAGGCGGTTTCGAGTAGTCGAGCGTGGCATAGCGACCGCGACGATAGCACTCGTCCAACAATCGTTGTAATTGCAGTATCACATCGGAGTCTGTCGGACGCAGCGGGATGCGAAAATTTGGAACGGCTTGGTCGATGGCAATCGAAATAATTTCTGCTTGTTCGGGACGGTTTGCGCGGCGAATGCAGACGATGTAAGGAGTGCGCAGGTCCCAGGGGATTCGTCCTTCGGGAGCAGCGACGATGAAAGTTCCACTGCGAATAAAATCGATCTCTATTAGATTCACACCCGCTTCAATATACTCGCGCTGTTTGCGACGATAGGCGACGCGGCCCGGTTCGTCTTGTTTGTTGGCCGGACTGAGTAGTTCTATTGCCGTGACAACGCGATTGCCGCTATTCAAATCGACGATTTCGATATGTCGTTGTGTGGGTGGTTCGTTCATTAGTGGAATGATAGTTGGTTCCACCACGGTCGCTTCGGCCACTGCGACCGCCGATGTATCGGATGCCGGGCTACGTTCGAGCACCTTAACGTCTGGATAGACCCACCGAGACTTTTCCTCGACATCGACACAAACACTCTCCTCGACTCGCGCCTGCAGATCGTTTGGCAACTGCTCGTTGATCTGATCGCTAATGTAGACCATCAGTCGCGTGTGAATATCCCCCCAGTGCTGTTCGAGATACGGGTCGATTCCTGGAAATGGACTTTTCATTGCGGGACAATTTTGCCTTGCTAACGCGGCGGTTGCGATCGTGAACGTTAGGCGCTAGCCGTGGACTTCGTTGGGTGCATGTAGTGCTTAGGCCCACAGCAAACGCCTGAGGTTCGCTAAGCAAACAATCGCGATCGTAAATGCATAATGTCGAAACGAGCGTGTCGAGTTGACGCGAGTGGTTCGTTCATTGTAGCTTGAGGGGAGGGCTGCTCGCAAGACTTTGCAGTGATCGCGCGCAGGCAGACTAATCGATTTCGCGAGCTAGCGTGATTGACTGTACGAGTGTTGTGCCCATCACGAACTTGGAAAGGGGCAATGAGTTCAGGGCCAATGGCACACTGACCGTCACCGTGATATGCGGGGTGGTGTGAGTGATGACAGGCGGCGTGACAGCGACGGCAGCGCCATTGATCTTGAGTTTGAGCAGCTCTGCGTTGGCTTTGTCGACGCAGTCTTGCGCTAGCGCCCCAGGCAGAATGCCCATCCGCGCCCCTTCTAGGGCTGCATTCTCGGTCACGTTGCGAACCATGTTGGCGCGGGAGAATTCCAAGCCCGCAAAGAAGATCAGAAACAATAACGGCGCGGCGAGTGCCGTTTCGATGGTGGTTGCACCGCGTCTGTTGTGTGGGATTGATTGCATAAGTGGCGAATTCAATTTTTCCATGGGTATGGCCTCTACCGCACAAGGTTAGCGATAGAGCCTCCCAGATCCTGGAAGGCTGAATTCAACTCGACTGGATTGTCGGCATGGTAGTGTCGTCCATTGCCGATTGTCGCCAACTGCTGCATGTCGCTTTGATTGGCACCCAGGCTAAAAGTGACGGTATAAATCACGATCCCTGCGTTGGCTGCCGCTTGTCCGGCCACCAGGGGATTGTCTTCGGTGTATTGACCGTCGGTCAGAACGATCATGAACTTTTGCGCGTTGGCACGTGAGCCAGGTCCGAGCAAGACGTCTTGACCGGCGATAATGCCAGCCGCGATGTCGGTCATGCCATTCCACAATTCATTGGACTTACTGTTCATCGTATTTCTAATGGTGTTGGTATCAGTCACCATGGGACAATCGACTGCAGTTTTGTTCGAGGTCGTTGAGCAATCGACAAAGTCGCTGGCAAAAGTGACCACAGCCACGCGTTCCTGGGAACTCGTACTATCCAATTCGGCCAAGAAAATGTCGATGGCACTCTCCAGGGCGACCCAGCGACAGTCGGGACGTGGCCGATCGCAAAAGCGAGAGTCGCCGCCAGACATCAACGGGTCAGGGCTGGTGGTGGGGAGTTTCATGCTACTGCTGCGGTCCAGGACAAGCACGATATCAGAATTGACAAACGCACCCGTGGCCGAGAACTGTGGCTCGAAGATGGTTTGGCCATACATCGCTCCGAAATAGGTGTTGACCGCACCATCGGGAGAACTAGCCGTACGACGACCGATGACTTGAACCGCGTTGGGGTTGGCTCCGCCAACAGTGAAGTTCCATGTGCCGTTGGGTTGCCGTTGTGAACTGCCAAAAATGATTTGACTGTCCGTAAGAGTTAAACCGGTGCCATTGACTTTGTTGAGCAGGGCGACATCCTTGGCGGTCTGTCGAGCTTGCGCCACATCAGCGGTTTCCGACAGGACCGTTGCGGCTGCCTTGGCGGACAAGTCGGCGGAGCGTCGCAATTCGGTGCGCACACGCTGCATGTGCGCGAAGTCGACCGAAAAACCTACGATTAAAACTAGCACTGGCAAGAGCAGCGCAGTGAGAATCATGATCACGCCGCGCCGCAAATGTTGCCTGGACTGTGCAGGGCTATGAGGCGTGCGACCGAGCGCGTTGATTTCAGTTGAGGGGTTCATTGTTTTCTCCCAAACGATTCGCCCCGTAGGGTGCTGTACGATGCCACCGACGGTCCCGCCTGTTTGGTTGTGGGAGGGACAGTAACGCTTACCTTAAACATCTGACCGGGGGCCAGTAGATCGTAGTTCGTACTGTCTGTGCCCACGATATCGAAGGTGGCGGTGGTTATGCCCCGCGCGGTCAGCAGCTGATTCATTTCCGCTATTACCGCTGACTCGGCCACATTGGCTTTAGAGCCAGTCATGGCACCTTGATAGGAGACCTCAGTGATGAATTGTCGCGAGAAAATTGCGTTGCTCGCTTGGATCGAGCCAAATACGATGAGGAACAACAGAGGGAGCGCCAGCGCGAACTCGACCACCGCCGTGCCGCACCGTGCTGGACGGTGGGTCGCGTTTGCCATAACGCTTAGAGTTTGATTGTTAAAATTGCGAATTCCCATCACGAACCTACCTGGGTTATGCAGCTCTGGAGACCATCGATATGCGAGTGATGCCTTCAATAGCTTGGGATATTTTTTCGCAAGATGTCGAGCGTGTCGTCGTGAAACTGGGCTTGGGCAGCTTCAACAAATGCAGTCGTAGTGATTGTGACGCATGTAACGCAGGGAGTCCGTGCGATGCCAAGCGAGACAGTCGCGCGGATTGAACAATCAATCGCGCGGCTGCAACTCCCAAACCCACATGGCGTCACTACTTTGCGGATCGGTCGTAGCGTATGGTTCGGCGGGGACAGTCTCATCCGTCAGCATGTTGTAGCTCCAGAGTTGTGCGATTCCATCCTCGTTGACGCGATACCCAAAGGTTGTTTGAGTCGAAGGCCCAAGTTGTTCCAAGCCGAGTTCGAGCTGCGAGAGTTCCTGCAGCGTTTGTGGAAATCGCGAGTGCTGTTGTTCAAACAGCCGCAAGCCGATAGCCACGGCTGCCAGGCGATGTTGCAGGGCGCGTCGCGTGAAGGCTGACGCCGAAGCATGTAGGGCCGGAGTGAGTGTGCCGGTCATGATCGAATCGAAGACGGTCAACCAATTCCCCATGACGCGATTTTTAAGATCGGTTTCCAAGAGCTTGGCTGAGTTGCGGAACTCATCCAGGTCTTCGGTAGGTAGCTCAATCGCTTTTTGAATAATCTCCAAATAGAGCAGCGTATCCTGTGCGCGGCCAGGGACACTCACGCCGACGGCTCGCACTGTGTCCTCGAACGCGGGGAGTGCCAGGGCGCGTTCACCAATCACGGCCGAACGCCATGCAGCGTCGATTTCGGTTTGTGCTAGTAGCATCGGCAGCAACTCTTGCAATTCGGACGACTGCAAGACTCCGCTCTTAAGCCCATCTTTCAACAAGTCCATGGCCATGCCGTCGAAGGCCGTGGCGACCAACTGTGAGATTAGAAGTGGGTCACTGGAAAGTATCTTGCTCCCACCCCACATGGCCATCACGGTTTGTCGCGTAGCCTTCGAATCGCCATCCCTCAATGCAACTTTCCCTCGCAAATGAAGCAAACGTATTGCCTGCCTCATCTCGTTTAGATGCGCGAGTGGAGTGTCGATGGAATCGAACTCAATGGGGAATTGCACAGGTTGCGCACGCAGCGCTAACTCCTGTATTTCTTGATGCAGTTCTTTCCACTGGGTCAAGAACTCGCGCGTGGCGGTCTCGGCCTCGGCGGCCCAGGGTTGACTCGGGAGTGGTGCGTCATGTTCAGCCTGAGCGTCAAAGAGGGGAACACCTTTAGCCGACTTCTCAAATGCATCGCTGGATAGAGTCTTTAGCGCGGCCAGCCAGCGCGGCGTATCTTGGGGATCGGTCTGTTCGTCGTAGTACTTTTTCAGCGAGGCGTTGTCGACAGGCAATCCCTCGGCTCGCAGCGCATTAATCTTGGACTGCAGGCGACGCTGGCCCGACGATTCGCGACCGACCAGCAACAGCAAACCCAAACCTAGGATGAGTAGCGATGGTCCCAGCATCAGCAGGCATCCGTAAAATCGGCATCCAGGGTAAGTTTTAGGCTGTTGGGCAGTTTGACTCATGGTGTGGTATTATGACACGAATTGGTTCAATTAGTTGGTGCTGGGGAAAACAACACAAGGACTTTCGCCATGAATCCGCACGACAGTCAGGTCAGTCGTCGACAACTCCTGTCCTACGCCGCCTTCTCATCGGCTGCTTTAACCGCGACCGCTGGTGCCGTGGCGAATCAAACGCAAGAGAAGACTGACTCTGCGGGTAGCGTCGCGCCGAAGAAACGCTATCAGATGAAAAAGTCGATCAATCTGTGGGCCTTTCCCTACCCGGATAAGCTGACGTTGCGACAGTGTATGGAGCTGGCCAAGCACGCGGGCTTCGATGGGATCGAACTCAATTACGATCTCGAGAATGATCTCAGTCCCAAAGCGACCGAGCAAGACTACACTGCGATTCGTCGCATGGCGGATGAGATCGGGATTCGCATTAGTGGTCTCTGTTCATTTTTATTCTGGCCCTATCCGCTGACCAGCAATGATCCGGCCGAACGGGCGCGCGGGCTGGAGTTGGCTGGACTGATGACCCAAGCCGCGCATGCCGTAGGGACGGAAAATCTGTTGGTTGTTCCAGGTGCTGTCTCCATGCCCTGGCGTCCCGAACACGATCCCACTCCCAATGATGTTTGCCACCGACGAGCGCGAGAGTCAGTAGGCAAGCTACTGCCGCAGGCTGAAAAGCTGGGAGTGCATCTCAATATGGAAAACATTTTTTTCAATGGCTTTCTAATGAGTCCCTTTGAGATGAATGACTTTGTCGATAGTTTTTCCAGCGAGTATGTGCAGATCCACTTTGATACGGGCAATATCATGGAGTACCAGTACCCGGAACATTGGATTCCGATACTGGGAAAGCGAATTAAGAATGTGCATTTGAAAGAGTACTCGAAGAAAGGAACCGATCACTCGTTGGAGGCCTTTCGCCCACTACTGGATGGGACGACCAATTGGCCCGCAGTGTTGGACGCTTTCGAGCATACCGGCTATGACCAGTATTTGACCTTCGAGTATTTCCATCCCTACCTGCACCATCCCGAAGCACTGATTTACCAGACCGCTGATTCGCTCGACCGTATGTTGGGAGTCGTGTGAGCAAGTGGTAGATCATCACCGTGCATTATCTTTTTGCCGCACATTTTTTTGTCGGAGAGTTTCCGGTGTGGGCGCCTCTGCGTCGTGCTGAAACGACCAATCGACTGCAGTTAATCGGTAGTATCGTCCGACAAAAAGATGTGCGGCAAAAAGATCGAACACTCGTTGAACACAATTGTTTTTCTGACTCGCGCGGGATCAGCTAGTCCAAACGTTTCTAGGATGACGAGCGTTAAATGGTTTGTCCCTTATACTTCTTCACCCTTGCGTTAGGCTAGAATTAGCTTTCCCGTATTTCCGCCCCCTTTAACCCGAATGTCGCAAGGTTAAGCGTTTCGTAGTGAGCGGGATGGGCGCGAGCCCACCGGTTTTGCATTGGAAAATCGACTTTAATACACCGGTAGGCTCGCGCCCATTCCGCTCACAGGACCTAATCCTTGCAGCCTTCCCCATTCAACCCACCGAGAGTCCGATGAACTACTTGAAAACGTTAACGTTAACTGGACTGTTGCTGATCTGCACGACGCATTTGTTGTGTGCTCAACAGCCGCATGCCTCGACTGGCTCGCCCAGTGCGGGTGGCGATTTTGTTTCGCTGCTGAGGGGCGACATGTTAGATGGTTGGCATGGAGACAATCCCCATACGACCGCCAAGTCAGCTCCGGCGGATCGAGCGCGGGCGATAGCCGATCAACAAGCTGAGTTCGCGGCGCACTGGCGAGTGGAACAGGGAGAGTTGATCAACGATGGACATGGTCCTTACGCGACGACCGACAAAGATTATGGTGATGTGGAATTGCTGGTCGACTATCGGACCGTGGCGCTGGCCGATAGCGGCATTTACCTGCGCGGTACTCCTCAGATTCAGATCTGGGATACAACTCAAGCGGGAGGGAAATGGGATCGCCATGCCGATCGGGGTTCGGGGGGGCTGTTCAACAATCGTCCCACTTCGCCAGGCCAACTGCCGTTGGTCTTAGCTGACAAACCGTTCGGCGATTGGAATCAGTTTCGCATCGTGCAGATCGGAAGTCGCACCTGGGTCGAACTGAATCACAAGCTGGTGGTCGATGGCGCGATCATGGAGAACTATTGGGACAAAGAGCGTCGTCTGCCACTCCCTGTTTCTGGACCAATTCACTTGCAAACCCATGGTGGCGAAATCCGCTGGCGGAATTTGGCGGTTCGCGAAATCGGCAACGACGAAGCGCTCAGTCGACTGCGCGGCGATGATGCCAAGTACGGATTTACGTCTATGTTCAATGGAAAGGATTTGAGTGGTTGGCGAGGTGACACAGAGGACTACGCAGTGGTCGATGGGGCAATTGTTTGCCAACCAGGCAAGGGAGGGGGCGTGCTCTTTACCGATGAGCAATACGACGACTTTGTCGTGCGACTTGAATTCAAACTGCCACCCGCTGGCAACAACGGCCTGGCGATTCGCTATCCTGGCACGGGACGCGCCGCCTACGATGGTATGTGTGAATTGCAAGTGCTGGATGACGGTGCGGTGAAATATGTTGGACACGATCCGAGGCAGTCGCATGGCGCGGTGTATGGTATCGCCCCCGCCCACCGCGGCTACCTGCGGCCGACCGGCCAGTGGAATTATCAAGAGGTAACGGTCAAGGGTTCAGCGATCACCGTTGAACTCAACGGGACGGTGATCGTCGATACCGATGTTAGCCAGATCACGCAGTTCAAGGACGATCGAGCGCACCCTGGACTGAATCTCAAGCGGGGGCACTTTGGTTTCGCGGGTCACAAGGATCCCGTCATGTTCCGCAACATCGCCATCAAACGTCTGCCTGTGGATGACGCTGCCGCTAAGACTACTGCAACCGCCAACATGCCTCAGCCGATCTTCCATGCTTCATTTGATGGTTCGACCGATGCCAATCTGACGACAGGGAGTGGCAAATTGCACATCGCCAAGACGATCGACCGCAAGGAAATGCTCGATGATCTGAAGGTGGCCCGCGTGTCGATTGCCAGGGGGAAGGGACGCTACGGCGACGCGCTTCGGTTTTCGGCCAAGACGAAAGAGGTTGTGTTTTACGAAGGTATCGAATGCGGATATCAACCGCGTGATTGGTCGGGGAGTGTCTCCGTGTGGCTCAAGCTCGATCCCAATCAAGACTTAGAACCAGGCTTCTGCGATCCGCTGCAGATTACTGAGCGGGCATGGAATGACGCGGCGTTCTTTGTCGACTTCGATAAAGATTTACCACGAGATTTTCGATTGGGAGTGTTTGCTGATTTGAAGACATGGAACCCGCGCGAGATAGAGTGGGAGCAGTTTCCCGTGGCCGAGCGACCGATGGTTGTCGTTAAGCAACCGCCGTTTTCGAGTAGCGAGTGGACACATGTGTGTTTCACTTGGAGCGATGTCAATTCGGCCACTGATTCCGCCGCCAAGAGTGATTTGTATCTTAATGGCGAGCACCAAGGGACTTACGCGCGATCAATGAAATTCACTTGGGATCCACAGCAGGCTGCGATCATGTTGGGACTGAACTACATCGGTCTGATGGATGATCTCATTGTTTTTCCAGCGACACTCAGCGCCGAACAGGTGCAGCAATTGACGAAACATCCCGTTGGCGGGCTGAAGCAGCCATAATCGCTTCCATCCAGCATGCTAGATTCTAGTGATTCCGAGTCTTTCATCTTTTTGCCGCACATTTTTTTGTCGAAGATTACTTGTGGCTGATTGGGTTCGACTGTCGACATGTACCTAGCTTAGCAGTGGCAGGTCTGAAATGCGCCGACAAAAAGATGTGCGGCAAAAAGATGAATAACTCCGATGATTGCTATGCCATAAGATCAAGCGTGGCTTTGGTAAACTAGTGCTTCATCCAGCCTAAGTACTGGGGTAGTGGACGAGGCAAGGAGTCCTAGTGACCCGGTTCACGACAGGGACTAGTTGCCTCGTCCACTACGTACCAATCCCAAGCTTTAGATTGGATGGAGCAGTAGTTTCTGCACCATCGCACAGGGGCTAGGGGAATTCAGTTTCGGATTCCTTACCCGCTGAAAATTTTGGTAGGCTTATGTTTACCCACCCAAGCCCACGGCTAGCGCCTGAGGTTCACAGCCTGTTGTCCCGCCTGTTATTCTTTTAAAACTGGAGCCTGCTATGTTGAGCAAACCTTCGCGTCGTAACTTTCTGGCAACGTCCGCTGTGGCAGGTGGTTCGCTCCTGCTGACTGGGACGCGGGCGTCGGGGCAAATTCAAGGGGCCAATGATCGCTTGCGTATCGCAGTGGCGGGACTCAATGGGCGCGGCAAGAGCCACATTGGTGGTTGGCTCGAACAACCCAATGTCGAAATCGCGTGGGTCATCGACCCCGATCAAAAGGTGCTGGAGAGTACACAGAAATTGATCGAAGGGCTCTCGAAAGGTAAATCGAAACCCCAGGGGACTGCCGATGTGCGGACAGCGCTGGAAGATAAATCGCTCGATGCCATCTCGGTCGCCACTCCCAATCACTGGCATTCCCTGATCACGATTTGGGCCGCACAAGCGGGCAAGCACGTGTATGTGGAAAAGCCGATGAGTCACGATGTGGGTGAAGGACGCATTTGCGTCGAAGCGCAGAAGAAGTACGGTGTTGTCATTCAGCATGGTACGCAGAGCCGCAGCAACGCGCAAATTGCCGGGCTGCATGCGGCCATACATGCGGGCAAGTTCGGACGACTGAAGATCTCTTATGGCTACTGCTGCAAGCCACGCGGCTCGATCGGCTTCGAACCGATCGGCGAGCCGCCGGCCTACCTGGACTGGAATCTGTGGCGCGGTCCAGCTGACATCAAGGAGTTCCATGCCAACTATGTGCACTATGATTGGCACTGGTTCTGGAAGACGGGCAACGGCGATCTGAACAACCAAGGGACGCACCAACTCGATGTCGCGCGCTGGGCCATCGATCCCGATCAAACTCATCCCGTGCGCGCCATGGCCATCGGTGGACGTTTTCAATGGAACGATCAGGGCGAAACTCCCAACACGATGTTTGCGCTAGCTGAGTATCCCAATGGTCAACAAGTTTTTTTCAATGTGCGGAATGTCAACTACGACAACTACCAGCGACAAGTTGAGAACGAATACTACTTTGAGGATGGTGGTCGAATTGTAGGGGGCAAGTACTACTCCAAGGGGAGCTATGAAGGAGAGAAGGTCAAGGTCGAAGATGGACCGGTGACTCCCGGAGGGAACTGGGCTGCCTTCATCGCCGCTTGTCGCGCCGGTGATCCGAACAAGGCCAATGGCAATGTGTACGATGCGCACTACGGTTGCGTGCTGGGACACTTGATGAACAATTCGTATCGTTTGGGTGAACAGATGCCGTTCAACAAACAAGCGGGTAAGTTTGGCGACAATGCCGATGCGGCTGAACATTTCGGGCGCTTGCACGAGGTCATGGCGGATGGCGTGGGGATACCTCAAGATGGAAATCACTACACCGTAGGACCATGGTTGACCTTTGATCCAGAAACAGAGAAGCACACCGGCGAGCACGCTCAGGCGGCTGATGTGTTGCTCAAGGATACCAACCGTCCCGGCTTTGAAGTCCCTACGGTGGCTCAAGTCTAAGCGTGAGAGCCAGTCGCACTCGGCAGGAGCGATCCACTAATCCCAACCCACTAAACTCATCTGAGAAACAATCATGACTCGTCGACATCAATCGCTAATTTTTACGCTCCTATTGGTTGCTGCCATGGGCTTGTCAGCGTGCCAGCCCAATGCCAAGACCGCCAATCAAAAGAGCGATGGAGAGTTGCGGATTGCGGTTATTCCCAAGGGGACTAGTCACCAATTTTGGTTGTCTGTTTGGGCGGGTGCCAAGGCGGCTGCAGAGGAAGTGGGTGGCGTTGAGATTCTGTGGAAAGGTTCCGAAACGGAAGCGGACACTGCTGGGCAAATCGCCGTCGTCAAGAATTTTATCACTAGCCAAGTAGATGGAATTTGCTTGGCCCCCAATCATTCGCAGGCGTTGTTGGATGTGGTCATGGAA
>JBGSJT010000012.1:0-14206 GCA_041741715.1 Pirellulaceae bacterium
GTAGCGATGGTTTCGCAAGAACCCAGTTGCAAGCAACATTTCACTCGCCTGGGCATCTTCAATCCAGTCACCGCTCTCCCACGATTGGAGCTCCACCGGCATTAGCAAATCGCCGGCCAGCATCTGTTCCGTCAACTCATCAAATGGTACGTTCGCATTGAGCGCCCGAACTAACCAATCGCGCCACGGCCACATCACTCGCTCGCCGTCAGCTTGATAGCCGTTGGTGTCTGCGTAGCGCGACGCATCCAGCCAACCCCATGCCATATGTTCGCCGTATGCCGGCGAAGCGAGCAGCTCATCGACAAGCTCGTCCACAGCCAATTCGGGATTTAGCCTGAACGCCGCGGCGAATCGATTCAGGCGTTGCGGCAACACCGGCAGTCCATTAACTGCCAGAGCCAACCTTCTTGCCAGCACGGTCGCTTCAGCATCCGGCTGCGGCGCAATACCCTCCGCTTCGAGGTGAGCCAGTACAATTCGGTCTACGTCATTTCGCGGCCACTCCGCATCCGATACAGCAGGCCGATCGCGACGAGTCGGCCCGACAAACGACCAATGTTGTTCGTGCTTGGCTCCTTGCTCAATCCATCTCTGGAGCGTCTCGATCTGACTATGAGACGGCTTTCTTGAAGACTCAAGTGGTGGCATTCGCTCCTCTGGGTCATCCGAATGCAATCGCCGACTTAATTCACTACCGGCCGCATCCCCCGGAACGATCATCGCCTGCGAAGCGTCGGCACCATTCACCTCCCACACGACATCCAGTCGCATATCGGTCGCGCGTGACGCCTCGTCTGGCCCATGACACTCGTAGCAAAAGTTCGCCAAGATGGGTTGCACGTCACGATCGAAGTCGACTTGCTCACCGCAAGTAGGACTTGCCGCAAGTGCGATGCACCAGCAAATCAGCATCAGCTTAAAAGGTTCTCTCATCATCAGTTGGGAACTTGCTTTACAATCGAGACTTCGTGATTCCGGTTTCAGGCCAGAATGTCCTGTACGACCCTTCCGTAAACATCGGTCAGACGAAAATCTCGCCCCGCGTATCGGTACGTCAGCCGCGTGTGGTCCAAGCCCAGGATATGCAAGATGGTTGCATGCAAATCATGGATATGCATTCGGCCCTCGACCGCGTTGACGCCCAATTCGTCCGTGCCACCGTAGCTAAAGCCCGACTTGACCCCGCCACCGGCCATCCACATCGTGAACCCAAACGGATTGTGATCGCTGCCGTCCTTGGTCGGGTCACCCACAGTTCGACCAAACTCACCTCCCCAAACGACCAACGTGTCGTCTAGCATTCCACGCTGTTTCAGGTCGGTCAGCAGCGCTGCCACGGGTTGATCCGACGCCCATGATCTACCCTCCAGGCATGAGCGATGTTCATTATGTCCATCCCACCATTGATCGTTGACTTCGACAAAGCGGACGCCCGCTTCGATAAAACGACGGGCCAACAAGCACTGGATCCCATTTACGTCCATCCGCGCCGTGCGATCCATGGCCTTCCGCTCCTGGGGATTGGTAACGCCATACATATCTAAGATATGCTGTGGTTCGTCCGAAATGTCCATCAGTTTCGGAAGCGTGGATTGCATGCGGAATGCTCGTTCGTAGGATTCAATCACTCCTTCGAGTTCCGAATTGAGTGGATCACGCGCGGCGAGTTCCGAATTCATCTGTTTGACCAACTCCAATTGCTGACGCTGCGTGGAGGCCTGCGCCGCGCCCTGTCCGGCATGCTTGACGTCCCCAGGTCCCAGCTTGTGGCCGGGGGAGCCAAAATGCAAACCTTGGTAAGAGGCCGGTAGAAATCCGCTTCCCCAATTCTGTGCGCCCCCTGCGGAATGATCCATGTTCATGGCGATGAAGCCCGGCAAATTGTCATTTTCCGTCCCCAAGCCATAAAGTGCCCAAGCGCCCATGGATGGCCGTGGAAAGATCGCACTACCAGTATGCAGGAGCAAATTGGCTTCGTTGTGAATTGGAAAATCGGTATGCATGCCGCGCAATAGACATAGGTCGTCCGCGTGCTTGGCAATGTGTGGAAACAGTTCCGAGATCGCCAAACCCGATTGTCCATGCTGACTGAATTTGAAACGCCAATCGCGGGTTTCGTGACGAGTGGCCAGATACGGCTTGTAGTCGAAGGTATCCATCTGCGACGGAGCGCCGCGCATTAGCAGGAAGATAACCCGTTTGGCTCGTGGGGCAAAATGCGGCTGCTTGGGAAACAGCGGACTGGTCCATGAAGACGATTGCGCGGCCTGAACCTGCCGAGTTGCCAAGGCCGATAACGCCAAATGTCCAAAGCCGCAGCCGCTTGCCAAAAGCAATTGGCGACGCGACAAAGTTTGTCGGTTTGGGAAGTAGCCAGAATCCACAGGTGGCATATCGCGCTCCAGTTTGTATCAGGTTCAGTATAAATAGCGGAATTCGGTACTCATCATCAAAGCTTGACAATAGGCGGTCCAACGCTGCAGCTGATTGCCAGGAAACTGTTGCAACGCAGCTTGTGCCCGATCTATCTCAGCCGGCGAGGGTAATCGTCCCAACGCAATCTTATGCGCGAGCTCCACCAGTTTAACTTGGTCCATGCTTGACCCATCGGACAGTAAACGTACGGCCATTGCCCGCGCGCTTTCTTCCACCAGTGGACTGTTCATCAATACTAATGACTGCGAAGGGACCGTGGTCGACTCGCGATCGCCAATCACCACGCCTGGATCGGGAAAATCGAAGGCTATCAAGAAATCATCCGTGTCCTGCCCGCGAAGTGGAGCTATATAAACGCTGCGATGCAGACGTTGGGAACTGCCATGGATCTTCTCGACTAATCCCGGCGTGAGCATCGTATACTTCAGAGCACTTACCGCTGAACCCTGCACCGGAGAGGTATCTAGCAACCCTCCCGCCATTAGAATCGAATCGCGCAGCGCTTCAGCATCCAAGCGTCTGGGAGAGCTGCGCCACAGCAATCGGTTCTCGGGATCGATCTGATAGTCCGCCGCATCCACCGCAGTGCTCAATTGATAGGTTCGACTAAGGACAATTTCGCGAATCAACTTTTTTACCGACCAATCCAATTCGTGGACGAATCTATCCGCCAGATAGTCAAGCAATTCTGGGTGCGAAGGTAGCGCGCCGCTGGAACCAAAATTATCGACTGTCTCGACCAACCCGCGACCAAACAAGTGATGCCACATGCGATTGACCGCCACCCGTGGCGTCAACGGATTTTGCGAATGCGAGATCCACTGTGCCAATTGCAAACGACCACTGGCCTGTTCTGGGATTTTTATTTCATCACTCATCTTGAGCGATGAGAGAAAACCTCGCGGAACTTCGTCGCCAAGTTGGTTCCACAGTCCGCGTAGGCGAATGAAGCTTGGCTCCATCGCCTGGGCATCCTGCACCCCAAAGGCGTACTCCAGCGGATTCGCTTGTTTGTTCAGGCTATCCAGCTGTGCCTGCACGCTCTCTATTTCCTGCAATAAGTTCTGACTGGGTGCATTATCCGCCCGAGGAATTGAGCTCGAACCCTCTTGGCCAGCGACTTGGGACTTCTCCTCGGCTTTCTTCCTTTTGTTCAACTGATCAAGCTGAGCCCCTAGTTCCGAAATGTTTTCTTGCAACTGCCGCGCTTGGAAAATCTCCTGTGCGGAACTAATGGGAATCGATTCGGATTCAACGCTGCCGGCTTTCTTCCATTCAGCGGGCTTACCAACCTTGGGACCACTAAGGATTTGGGTGTTGAAAAAGATGCCAGCCAGCGCGTAGTAGTCACGAGTTGGAATGGGGTCGAATTTGTGGTCATGACACCGCGCACAGCCCACCGTGAGTCCCAACATGGCTTTGCTGACCGTATTGATCTGCTCGTCCACCCACTCGCAACGCTCCCGCGGAATTTCGGACTCCTTTTCATAGAGAGTCTTGGGGCCGAGCGCCAGAAATCCCGTGGCTACAATTCCTTCTACGCGCTCTTCCTCACACTGCGACGGTAATAGATCTCCTGCCAACTGCTCCATCAAAAAGCGATTGAATGGCTTGCCGGAATTGAACGCACGAATGACGTAGTCTCGATAGCGCCAGGCGTGTGGCAGCGTCATATTCCACGCCATGCCGTTGGATTCCGCATAGCGCGCCACGTCCAACCAGTGCCTTCCCCAGCGCTCACCAAAGTGAGTTGACAACAGTAGCCGATCCACCACTTCTTCGACTGCCCGCGCGCGATCGACTTTGAATCGGCTCTCGAATGCGGTAATGTCGGAGACTGTGGGTGGTAGCCCGACCAGGTCAAAGTGGAGGCGGCGCAGTAGACGCAAACGCTCCGCATCGTCGACCGGCTTGAGCCCCTTCCGCTGGAGCTCTGCCAGTATGAAACGATCAATCTCAGCGCGACTCCAGCCTATGCTCCTCAATCCAGGAACGACCGGTTGGACAATCGGAGCAAGCGACCAGAGCACCCCGTCCGAAGAGGAAGATGCAGAATGGTCGACGCTCTCGATCGCGGACGCGCGCGGATCGACGGCCCCTTGCTCAATCCACTTTTCGATATATTTCAACTCATTTGCCGACAGCCTTTCATCCGGCGGCATCTTGAGATCTGGGTCTTCGTAGCGAACAGCCTTCAACAGCAGACTTTCGCTGGGCGTCCCGGGCACGATGGCAGGCCCGGACACCCCACCTACTTCCCAACCGGTGCGTGAATCGAGAATCAACCCACCGCTAGCTTCGCCAGCGGCGTGGCTATGGCAGTCGAAACAGCGCTCCCGCAAGATCGGTAAAACCTGATCCACAAACTGCCGTTCCAATGCTTCATTATCCGCACCCCATACGGGAGAAATGACCAAAAGTACAATTGCCCAAACAACGTGAGCTAGAAACCAGCCAGCGGCTCGCACCATATTCATTGTCTTACAATTTCATTCGTTTGAGAGGAATCACCATCCGACGTCTCTGTGCCAAGCGCTGTTTAATTGCGCAGTCTGACTATTGGGAGGAAGTCTTAGACTCCCCTGACAAGATTCCGCTTTCAAATAGAGTTTAAATTGGCCTATGCCTGAACCAGCAGTCACCAATGGAAAGTCTGCATCGAATCGCAGGTTTTGGACGGAAACTTAGTCAATTCGAAGGTATTTTTATAACTCGCTTCCTCATCCCATTGTCGCCAACCTGTTTTTGTCGCACCGCGGTCAAGAATTAGGTAGCGGAAGTCACCAAGACTTCCGTTACGATAGCAATCATTTCGCAAAATCTATATTTCTTCGGGATTTTAATGTCCAACAGGGCTAGCTAGCGGCAGATTATCAGGTATCCGCCAAGCTCGACCGCCAGCGCTGACTGTTCGGAGCAGGGAGCTTAGGTGCAGATGCTTAGTTCTATATCTCAATGTGTTGGAGCAAAAAAATGAAGGCCTTGATTCGCAAGCGACCTGTCGCAAGTTCGCGCGGCTTTACGCTCGTAGAGTTGCTGGTTGTAATCGCCATTATTGGAATTTTAGTCGGTCTTCTACTCCCAGCCGTCCAGGCGGCCCGCGAGGCAGCGCGCAGGATGCAATGCACCAACAATCTAAAGCAGTGGTCGTTGGCCATACATAACTATCATGATACGTTCAAGATAATCCCACCCCTGAGCTGCGCCGATAGTAAGAATCCGATCGTATTTCCCATGACGCCTGTAAATGCGGGAGCTCGCGATGGATGGGGTTGGCAGGTCTTCCTATTTCCTTTTATTGAGCAGTCTGCGCTGTTTAATCAAATGAACGTGAACAGAGAACTGCCATCGAACCACTATGCTGCCGTAGGCGGTCGGACTAATCTAATTCAATCCACCTTGTCATTCGCGCGCTGTCCGTCTGACACTGGCCCGGATCTCAACGATAAATCTTTCACCGCTCAACGTACCAATCCGACAGTTCTGGCCGGAACGTCCAACTATGTGGGCCTGGTCGACTCCTCTACTCGTAATTCCTCAAGCTTCTCTCTCAACGGCGGTTTTATGAATCTCTCCGACCGAGATTTCGGGCGAGGTAATAACAAAAAGGCCTTTCGTGATCTTAGCGACGGGACCAGCAATACCATCGCAATCGGCGAGCGCGGCTATCAAGTCCACGGAGTAGATATGCAAGCGGCACTTTGGTTCGGTTCGGGAAGAGCGTCGCATGTTTCGGACCCATCATTCGATTTGGGCGCCACAGGCAAGCTTTCACCCAATGATGTGCTAGGCGCAGCTGCCTACCGCAGATCGTCTCTAGCAAGCAACCATACGGGCGGAGTCAACGTTGGGCTGTACGATGGCTCTGTGCATTTCATCTCGGAGAATATCGATCACAACAACATGGACAACGGGAACCAAGATCAAAGTAATGTCGACAGTGCTTACGAGCGATTAATTGCTATTAGCGATGGTCAGGTGGTTAGCGAATTCTAAGTTGCCAACGTGCGATGGCTTTTAGTATTTGATGATTCGCCGGGGCAGACTGGAATGGTCCTGGCGGTCACCAATATCGGAGAATTAATACAATGAAATTCAAGTCAAGGAAGAGTGTGATTTGGTTGCTGTGCGCAGCGGCATCCGTTTGTACTGGCTGTGGACCAGGAGACAAGGGCTATGTCAATGGGCGAGTTACCTTGGATGGAAATCCTGTGGAGAAAGCGCGGGTACATTTCCACCCGGTGGGCGGCGGCCGCATGTCACAAGGTGTCACCGGGGCCAACGGCGATTTTGAACTGAGGTACACCATTGACGAAAAAGGTGCCTTGATCGGCGAGCATAAGGTCGTGATCTCCACCGGCGAACCAGTACTCGACGATAAGACGGGTCGGGAGTATTTCCTGCCGGAAGTGATTCCTGCTAAATACAATAAAAATACGACTCTGACGGCGAATGTCAAAGCTGGCAACAATCCGATTGACTTCGAGCTTACTTCGAAATAGAAAGCGGATTTTCCATCACCAACCGCAGGGTTTTTGGCCAATGTACTCCGCTATGATGAATCGTGGCTGCGCCGCTTTCATACTACTAGTCATGTTCCTGAACACCGCAGGTTGCGGGCCCGATGTCCGCTTAGGGCAAGTGAGTGGTCAGGTAACTCTCGACGGAAAGCCGCTGTCAGAGGCAAGAGTCATATTCCGTCCAAGCCACGGAAGAATGTCTCAGGCAATCACTGGTGAAGGCGGGCAGTTCGAACTTTACTACACCATCGATCGCGCTGGTGCATTGCTAGGTAACCATCGTGTCACGATCTCCACCTCGGAACCGATCTCGCCGTCTGAGGTCACCCCAGAGCTGGTCCCCGAGGAATACAACGTGAAGTCGACGCTGACCGCTGTAGTAAAAGGCGGCGAGAACACACTCGATTTTGATTTGAAACACACGCACGAGTAGTCTCTTTGCTGGTTTTAGAGCCCAGCGAATCAATCAATGGTCGTTGAATTCTGCAAGTCTTCCGAGTTTGACTGCGATGAATCCTCCGTGAGAAATCAGTCAGTCCCCAACGGTGTGTGCGTTGGATTGTAAGATAATCTCCAGTAGTTCGGGGATGGGTTCATCGGTGCGGACGTCGACCAACCCGCCACGACCGCCGGGATGCGGCGTTTCAAACCATCCGCACCAGCCAAAGCCGATAATCTGTGGGTGCTCGACACTCAGGCGGTTTAGCCCGTCATAGACATCGTTAAATTCTTTAAGGTCTTTGGCCGGGTAACCTGATTTACGAGGTTCGCCAGTATAGATGTTTGCCCCCGTGTCAGCAAGAAAAATCGGGCCATCCCAATTACGTGTGGCCACCTCCAAAACATATTGAATTGTTTCGGGCGGCCCCATGACGTTCACCGACAGGACATCCAGGTAACGACTCATGATGTGGAAAGCCCATGCGGCTGGCGCCGGCTGTAGATGCAACGTGTTGCGGTCGCCGAGTATTAGGTGGTTGGAATCATAGCGACGGATCGATTCGCAGTAGACCCGATGCCATTGCTCGCAAATTCGCTGTAGATAGGCTTCCCGATCCTCCGTCGCCCGCGACTTGGAAATGTAACCGTTCAGCGGGTCGTCAAGCGATTCGATGTCGGACCATTCCATGATTGGGATGCCGTATGTTTCCCGCCAACGAGCGATACTGCCGTAAATACGTCGCATGAGCTGAATCCATTCGCGGCGCCCAGCACTCCCCGGCTTGGTGCAATCCGCGATCCATTGTTCGGCACTGGGAGCCATAATGCTCCAGGGTGGATTGTGGGCAAAGTGGTAGCCAATTAAGTACTGGTTGTCTTTCAACGGCTCGACAAAGGTACGGCATCGCAAGTCGACGGCGTCAGCAAACTCGGCACTGAACACATCCGGCATGCCCGCGCCGGACATGTATTGCTTCGGAACTTCAAGGAATGCTGTGAATGGAAAGTTCAGCGCTGCATAGTCTGCGGCTGGCCACTCGGCCAGACGCGTAACCAGCGTCTGCTTCGTCTTGGGTCCTTCGACAGTAGCCGGATCGATGGCCACCGGTCCAACCGATGTCGGAAGAAATGTAAAACCCCATTCTCGATGGCGGTCGCGCATCGACTCGCGCCAACGCGCCGTATCACCATATTTCGTGGCAAGATTCCACGGCATATGTGAACCGTCACCGTAGTGATTGCAACCCCGCAACAGGAAGTTTTTTCCGTCAGGGTCGATCATCCGCCATCTGCCATCATTTTTTTCGACGCGAAAGTAGTTGTCTTGAGCCCGAAGTGAAGGTGAGGGGCCCCACGTAAGTGCTGTAGCCATCGCAATTAATACGCACTGTTGTGAAAACGTCACATAGTTAATTCGCCTGTGCAGAAGTGACGTCGGATGAATCTTTACCTGGGAATTTTTCTTGGTCATGCTTGCTCGCTTTCTCGTCAGTAGGTGGATCACCGTAGCGGAACTCGCCAAGAGTTTCAGCCTGCCAATGGGAAATTGCTTTTCCGAAATTTTGGGCGAATTCCGCTACGTCTTAACCGCGTGCCATTCAGTGCTATCCGTATCTTTTTACCAAAGCGTTCGATGATAAATTCCGGTTGTATTCGCCCGATGGATGATCGCGAATTGCAACTTGCCTATTTCATATCAAGTTAGCAACTCTTGAATTACACTTCCGCCCGTTTGGCTTAGTTGTTTAAAACGGCCAGAATTGAAATACGTCAAGCGATTGTCGTCCAGGCCCATCAGGCGCAAGAGCGTGACATGAAAGTCCCTTAGTGGATGGACGACCTCGGCGGCCTTAGCACCGATTTCATCGGTCGCGCCAACATAACGGCCGCCCTGAACGCCACCGCCGGCGAGCCAAACACTCATCGCGTCGGGATTATGATCTCGCCCGACAACAACTTTGCCGCCGCAGCGACCGTTATCGGAAGAGCGACCGAACTCCCCCGCCCAGACAACGAGCGTGCTGTCTAGCAAACCCCGCTGCTTTAGATCGGCTAACAATCCAGCGATTGGTTGATCCACCTGCGACATCATTTCACCATGGTTCTTTTCGATGTCGTCATGTGCATCCCAATCGCTGCTGATCAATTGCACGAAACGGGTACCGGCCTCGATAAATTTTCGAGCAAGCAAACACTTTCGTCCAAAGCTATCGGTCGGCTCTTGGCCAATTCCATACAGAGACAACGTGTGTTGCGATTCGTCTTGAAGTTTGATCAAATCAGGTACCGAAGTCTGCATTCGAAATGCAAGCTCATAACTTTCGATCCTAGCGCGTAAGTTGTCCGAAAGCGGGTGATCTTGCTGAAATCCAGCATCCAATTCGGCAAGCAAATTGAGTGTTCGTCGCTGGCTTTCCGGAGTCTGGTTTGCGCGCGGTTGCAAGTCGAGGATGGGCGAGCCCTGGGACCGGAGCGGTGTCCCTTGTAGTTGAGCGGGTAAATACGCATTGGACCAATTCGCAGGTCCACCGTGAGGTGCCGCATCGGGCAGGACGATGAAAGCCGGGAGAGTCGCATTCTCGCAGCCAAGTCCATAGGTCACCCACGAGCCGATCGACGGTTCACCGCCAAATCGGCTGCCGGTGTTCATGTGCAAACAGGCTTCCGGGTGATTCACCGACTCGACTGTCAGCCCGCGATAAATGCACAATTCATCAGCCATCCGCGACAGCTGCGGCAATCGATCGCAAAACCATAGGCCGCCCTCCCCGTGCTGGTGGAACTCAAACGGACTTGGGACGTAGTAGCGATTACCAGCTGACATATTCGAAACAAACTTGCCTTCGCGAACGAACTCTTTACCCTCCAGTTCACGCAGTTTGGGCTTGGGGTCGAAAGTATCCAGATGCGATGGTCCCCCCTCAATAAAGATAAAGACGCAAGCCTTCGCCGAGGATGCATAATGGGCTGCTTTTGCCATGGTCACATCTACTACTTCCGCTCGCGATTCTTCTTGCAGTATGGCATTGAGCGCGACCGTGCCGATTCCGGTTCCAAGTCCACAAAAAAAATCGCGCCTCGAAAGTAGTTGTGTCTGCCCACAGGGAAATCGTTTGTGATTCATGGTATGTACAGCAGCTCACTTGTGTTGAACAGCGTCAAACAGAGGTCGGCCAGCGCTCGCGTTCGCGGAGGAACATCGGCGCTTTGCAAGTCAGCCACGTAGCGTTTCGCATACTCGGGATCGTACGGCGTCAGGCCGGCAATCTTCTTGGCAACATCGAATCTCGGTGTTGGATACTGTTTATGGTGCACGAACTGCGCTGCAACAAAGTCAAGACACTTCGTTTTCTCGGCAATGGTGGGTTCCCGTCCAAAGATCGTGCTGTAGGCTGCATCGACGCATTGAGGCATCGTCGTCAACCGCTTGAGCAATTGATCGGCCAGCGCAAGCGAGCGATCCGCGATGAAGTCACCGTTCATCAACGTGAACGCCTGTGGCACAACGATGCTCTCGTCGCGGATTCCGCACGAACGTTCACTTGATGGCTGATTGAATACTTCAAATAACGGATCACGCCGGCTGCGCATGCGATAAGTGTAGATGCTACGACGATTGCGCTCGCTGGGTGTCAAGTCGGGCCGATACGGAATGTCGATACCACCTTGCACGTTTACAGCGGTCATCGCCGCATCCCAGTTCATTTGCGGTCGCGATGGAATTCCACCAAGGTTTCGAGCGAGTTCGCCAGAGCATTGCAACATGATGTCACGCATTTCTTCCGCAGACACATGACGCACCGGAAACGACGCCAAGATTTTATTGGCTTGCGCGGAGTCGATCTTGTCCGGAGTCATGATGGACCGCTGATAGGCATTGCTAGTCATGATCAGCCGATGCAACTTCTTGAACGAATAGCCATGGTCCACAAACCAACGAGCCAACCAATCGAGCAATTCAGGATGCGATGGCTTAGAACCCTTAACACCAAAATTGTTCGGGGTTGCAACCAGTGATTGACCACCAAAGTGCCATCCCCAAACACGATTGACAATCACACGCGCTGGAAGTGGATTACTTTCATCGACGATCCAGTCGGCCAAGGCGCGACGCCGATTCTCGACCGTCTCCGGAAATGGACTGGGCTGCCACTCGTTTAGACTTTCAACCGCACTCAGCGCTGCCAGTTCAACGGGCTCAATCGGAGCGGCAAGTGAGCCGCCAGCAAGAATGTTGAGAATCATCAAATCGCCGCTGCGTTTATCGATTGACGGCGGAAGGTTGCTCAGTGAGTTTGAATTAAAAGTTCGTGTCGGTCCTTTGTAAATACTCATCGCCAGCGGTTGGAACTGCTTGTTCCAACGCTGCAAGCGATTCAACGTCACGCTTCGTCCGAAGCCGCCAATTTTTGCCTTACTATCTTCGGCACTGAGTCGATCGACGAGTGCCTTGGCCGCCACCGACTTCCGCTCATAGTCGTTGCCCGTGGAAGTTTCACGCAACGCAACTCCCACATCCGCTGGTTGCGTGGTCGCGAAAACCGCTTGCATCGAGTAATAATCGCGAGTTGGTAGTGGATCGAATTTGTGGTCATGACACTTGAAACAACTCATTTCCAATCCCAGAAACGTATTTCCAACCGTGTTCACGACATCGTCAAGCCATTGCTGTCGAGTTTCTGCTTCGACGGCCATCCCGATATGCTCCCATGGGCCCATCCGCTAAAAACCGGTTGCAATCACCGTTTCGTCCGTGGCATCAGGCAATTCGTCACCGTCAATCTGTTCGCGAACGAATCGATCATATGCTTTGTCGTCGTTGAAGCTCCGAACGACGTAGTCGCGGTAACGCCAGGCATGTGGCTGATCGAAGTCATTCGAAAAGCCCGCCGTATCGGCGTAACGCACGACGTCGAGCCAGTAACGCGCCATCTGTTCGCCGTATCCGGGGTCGGACAATTGCCGATCGATGAATCGTTCCCAAGTACTGTCCGACGGATCACTCCGGAATTCGCGACCGTCCTCCACCATTGGTAAGAGTCCAATCAAATCGATCGTCGCACGACGAATCAATGAATTTATTTCCGCACGAGGGCTGGCGGTGACTCCTTCTGCCTCGAGCCGGGCATCGAGGAATGCATCAATTGGGTGCTCCGCCGGCTTTGGCGGCTCGACTTCAAGTAGCGGACGATAGGCCCATAGATCGGCTGCCTCATAACCCCTGTTTTGCCACGCGGCATCAAGCGCTGGACTTGTCGCAACCGTTTGCTCTACCGAATTAGTGGATTGGGGCCACACACTCTGATCAAGTATTTCGGTAATGCGTTTCTCCGAGGGCCAAATCGCGCCGTCATGAACCCATTTCCTAAGCGATTGAATCTCACTTTCGGACAGTCGATCGTTTTCCTTGGGCGGCATGGCCGACCATTGATCGTCTTCGCGGAGCACCGACAACAGTATTGGGCTTTGGTCTGGAAAATCAGAGTCAATCGCCGATTGTCCACTGTCACCGCCCAGCATCATGGTTTCACGTAGACGCAGGTCGAGACCGCCACGAATATCATTGTTGTCTTTGCCATGGCAGACCACGCATCGCGTCTGGAGCATTGGCAGCACCTCGCGCACGAAACGTGTTTCCGTTTCGCTCGGGCGGGGTGCCGCACCAACGGCTAGGTTTAAAGTCACGCACCACAGCACGAAACTGAGAAGTCCGCAGAAGCGGTTAGCACACTCCGCGTGATCAACGCCCAATGCGCTGGGCACTTTACGCGGAGGGTGTTGGACACCTCGTATTTTCTTTTTCATACCAAGCCCTTGATCGGTTTGTTAGTGCCGCCAATGAAGTCGTCCACTTCGACACCGAACAGATTCAGCAGTGAGAACAGATTCAGCAGTGAGAACTGGAGTTGCTAAAGATTGAAGCGTCTGGACATTGACTTGCGCGTCCTCGGCGCGGATTGCAACCCGCCATGCCAAACAATGCCACCGGCAAATCCGTGGTTGCGTGGATCTTACGACCCCTCAGGCCGAGCCAACTATGGTATCAAATCAAGCGGTGGTCTTTCATTGTCTACTTTTGAAGTTTTTTCGATGATGTGATGTCCACATTGAACTCATTGCGACCCTTCTTGACTTCACACGTTAGGGGGCAGTTAACGGGGACAGTGCATTCCAGTGGGGGGCTGCATGGCCACCACCTGACAGTCGTTGTTCCGCTGTGTTTCTAGCCATACCTGCTACCCAGCTGAAAGCCCGGCATAGAGCTCTATCCCCGTTACTTCTTCAGACCTTTGCGGCCGGTCAAATCTGGGGAAACGGAAAGTCACAAGTTGTTTACAAATGGGCGTTTACGAATGATGTCCCGCTGTTGGCCTTCCGTGTAAAGGTACCGTTCGGGGAGGGTCAGCTTGACTTTTGTATCATGCGTGCAACACTTCGGCTCGGCAGTGGAGCGTTAGATGTCGCAAGCGAAATGTAAACGGGCTTCCCTAGGCAGGAATCATGGTCCAATCCGAGCTACTTAAAAAAATTCAATTTCGCAAGCAAGTACTCGACATATCTGTCTCGGATCTGGCTCGTAGAAGTGGTGTGTCTCGCGGTACAGTCATTCGAATATTGGCTGATGAGGACCATGATTACTCGTTCGCCAAGTTGCATGCAGTCTTAAGCGCCTTGGGAATGACCATCGATCTTGATGAGACACCAGCCGAAGAATTTCGAGATCAGATCGCAACGGAAAAAGCCGAACGCATAGTAGCCTTGACGCAGGGCAACGTGGCGCTCGAGGCGCAAGCCATCCCTCAACA
>JBGSJT010000013.1:0-4632 GCA_041741715.1 Pirellulaceae bacterium
TTGGACTCTCGTTTCGAATTTAAAAAAATCGCCTCGCTGTAGATCTTCAACTTCTACAACGAGACTTGACTCACGGGATAGTGCTCCCGCTTGCCCGACTACAATCCTGGTCCGTCAACTAGCTCTTGGCAAGTAGCGAAGCCTGCTTCCTTTCACAGTCGGTGCCTTTGGCAACCGTGCAATCGTTCTTTTACGCCCAGCCATCCTGCTCAGACCTTCTGCTGCGAGGGCTGTAGACTGGCCGCCGTCGAGTCTGAACGGACTCGGCGACGCAACGAATCCCGCGACAGAGCTCGCAAAAAATACCGTTGAACAGATCGCGGTAGATCCAAGCACGCTCAGTATTGCAAGGAATACCGCCAAAGGAAGAAGGAACTAGCTGCTCTGGAGGCTCTTTGTAGCCCTCTGCCAACGACAGGAATCGGGCCTTCGGAATCGCCGCGCGAGGGTGATACAAATCCGCAAAAAACTCGACGCGCAAAGAAATCTTCTTGTCGACGGCCTGGCTGTTCGGTCTCCTGGAATTTCGATCGACGAGCGCCTCATAAAAAACTCTGTAGTTCGTTGTGCGACAACGCTTTACGCGCTGCTTGTGCTCGAGTTGAGCGCTACTACAAGGCTTGTGGTTCGATCGGAAGAATCACCTCTGCCAACCGCCTGCACGTGCTGCTGGCCAAGCCCGGTTCGCGTGCCCAGCTTAGGGTTTTCGAGTCCGTTGTCTTACGCTGTTGAGCCCAATGGACCGGCGAAGTTGTCTCCGCGCGGTCTGACTGGTTCCAAAAACGTGAGAGGCCATCGGCGATGCCACTTCCAACAACGTCACCAGCGGGGGACTCGGTTCGCTGTTTGCACTTATCCGACTTCGACCTGAGGTTCGATCGCTATCGGCTGATCCAGCCCAAAGCCGATCTGCTCATGGCTCGTTCGTTGGTCAAGTACGATCAGCTAGCACCCGTCGTTTACTGTCAGCTTGAAGGTTCGTTGGTACTCGTCGATGGCTTCAAACGTCTTCGGGCTGCTCGCACGCTCAAAGGAGTCATGTCCCTCACTGCGCGACTTCTTGAAGTTGACGAGCAAGCCGCCAAGGCGGCTATCTTCAATCTCAATCTGGTTACCTCCAAGCCCAACGAGCTGGAAGAATCGTGGATCATCTATGCCTTGGTCCACGAAGACGGCTTGCCGCAAATCGAAGTCGCTCAAATGCTTGGCCGTCACAAGTCGTGGGTCAATCGTCGCTTGGCGCTGATTCAGCGGCTGACGGATCAGGCTCGAGAGGCCCTTCGATTGGGACTACTTTCACCAACGCAAGCACGCCATCTAACTCAGTTGCCGCGCGGCAACCAAAATGCAGCCCTGCAGTGTGCTTCTGAGCATGCACTCACTTCGCGAGAAATCTTCGAGACAGTGAGGCTCTTGCAATCTGCCAGCACTCACGAGCAAACGCAATTCGTCTTAGAAAAACCACGCGAAGCCATCAGGCAGTCTCAAGACAGCTATGTCCATCAGTGGGATCCGCGCTTGAGCACCGCAGGCAATCGAGCTGCCAAACGCTTGGGATTCCTGTTGGATGCTGCCACCAAGATGAATCATTGGCTGCGATTGACCGGTCGAAGCGAGCTGGGGGCCTGCGATCGCCCGGTCCTCTTGCCCAGCTTCGTCAAACTCCAAAACGAAGCTTCCATGCTTGTCGAAGCCACAACCGACTTTATCAAGGAACTCGAGCAGCCATGAACATCGACCCTGTTATCAAGAACGACATCGTCGCGCGTTGGTTAAATCATCAGAGCCTGCGCAGCATCGCCACCGATACGCAGATCGGTCGCAAAATAGTCGCGCGAGTTATTCGTCAGCATGCGGCGCAAACGCAATCGATCGATGCCGATGCGGCACCTGCATGTTTCGGCCCAGTGGCTTTGACTCGCAAGTCAAAGCTCGGGCCATTCCTTGAATCCTTGCAGCAGTTGCTCGCTCGTTACCCAAATATCACAGCTCAGCGGGCCTTCGAGGAGTTATGCAAGCTGGGTTACCAAGGCAGTTACTCGACTCTCCGCACTTTTATGAAGAGGCATCGATCGAAGCCGAAAGCTCCAGTGATTCGCTTTGAAACTCTGCCTGGTGCTCAGGCCCAGATGGATTGGTCGACTTACACGATTGACTTCACGCAAGAGGGCTCTCGTCGAGTACAGCTCTTCAGCTACATCTTGGGCTACTCCAGGCGACAGTACATCTGCTTTACCGAACGCCAAGACTTTGAATCGACAGTTAGCCAGCATGTCTTGGCCTTCGAGCATCTTGGCGGTGCTGCAGCCACTTGTCTCTACGATAACATGAAAGTCGTGGTGACACGCTGGGAAGACGGCGGGCCAATCTACAATCCCCGCTACCTGTCGTTCGCCACACACTATGGCTTCAAGCCCTGGGCATGCCAGCCTCGGCATCCTGAGACGAAAGGTAAGATCGAGAGGCCTTTCGATTATGCCGAAAAAAATCTTCTCAATGGCCGTACCTTTCGATCTTTAGAGCATCTCAATGAAGTAGCTCGATGGTGGCTGGCCCAGCGCAATGATGTTCGAGTTCACGGAACAACTAAACGAACACCGCTAGAACTGCATGATGAAGAGAAGCCACATCTAGTCAGTCTTCCAGCAGTTCGCTTCGACACGGCTCAAGTTGTCTATCGGAGGGTCGATAGCGAAGGCTTCATCAACTACGCCGACAATCGGTACAGCGTACCCTGGAGGTTGATTAGCCAGTTGATCCCCGTGCGAATTCTCGAAGATCGTTTGGAAATCTTTAATGGAACAATTGATCGGGTGGCCAGCCATGAACTGGTTCGCGGCAGAAGCCAGAAGCAATGCCAGGACAGCCATCGTCCGCCCAAAGATCACGATGAGCAACTTGCCATCCTTCGCGAAAAGTATACGCACTTGGGACCGGTGGCATTGGAATACTTCGAAGGAATCCTTCGCAAGTGTCGCAATAGCAGGCACCAGTCGCAGCGAATCTTAGCACTGCTATACGGGTATCCCAAAAAAGATGGCTTGGCGGCCATGCAACGAGGAATTCAGTACCACGCTTACGGCTATCAATCGCTGGAGCGGATCTTGGCTCATACGGGAACGCCGAAGCCCAATTGGGAATTGCTTAGCCAGCGCGAGCAAGAGGCCCTACAACGAATCACGGAATCGACCCGCGTCGAAGCTCGCTCGAGCAAGGAGTATCAACAACTGTTTGACCAAGAGAAAACCGATCCAAGCCATGACCAAGCCCCGCAAGCCGATTCCGAAACCGACTCCCATTGCGAACCCGACTACAAACCATCGGGAGACAATCTTGGGCCATCTGAAAGTTCTGAAAATGAAACTGAAGGCGGAACAACTCGATAGCTTCCTACAGGAACACGCCGGTGGAAAGCATAGTATCCTAGAGATCCTAGCGATGTTCTTAGAAATCCCTGCGCATGCAAGCCAAGAAACAGCCATTGCCTATCGCATCAAACGTGCAGGCTTCCCGACCGAAGCGACGCTTGAATCGTACGATTGGAGTCGCAATCCAACAACCATCACGCGCGAGCCGTTCTTAGAACTGGGAACAGGTGAGTTCATTCGGAGGAAAGAAAACGTTGCGTTTGTAGGCGAAAGCGGACTTGGAAAAACACATCTAATGCAAGGAATCGCGAGGAAGTGTTGTGCGTTGGGCTACCGAGTGCGTTATGAAACCAGCGCCAGTCTGATCGAGGCATTGAACAGAGCCCGCGCGATCAAGGCTTTAACGCCGAAGGTCCGGTATTACTGCTCGTGGGACTTACTTGTCATCGACGAATTCGGTTTCGACAAACTGGAGCGGCAGGAAGTGCCCGATGCACTGAGCCTTCTGTATAAAGTGATCGATGGCCGGAATCGAAAAACCTCGACAGCGGTGATCACAAATGTGAGCTTCGATGACTGGACAGATTATTTAGGAGATCCACCGATGACGATGGCACTCTTGGATCGCGTCGTGGACCAAACGAATCTGATCAAGTTCGAAGGCGAATCGATACGAGGCGAAGCGTTGAGAAAGCTGACCAAGAAGTCAAAGGCATGAGAATCAACTATGGAGAGTTGAAACGCCGAATCCGATTGGCGGAGCTACTGTCGAGTATAGGTTGGGCAAGTACCGAGGGCCGCGGAGAACAACTCCGCGGCCCTTGTCCATTAGCGGACTGCAATCCGCATGTAGAGAGTGGATCGAAAACGACGGCGAGGTCGTTCAGTGTGCACGTAGGCAAAAACGTGTACTGCTGCTTCCACTGCGGCAGTCGAGGCAATGTCCTGGACTTCTGGAGTTCGTATCGACAGCAAACCCTCAGGGAATCTGCCATTGAGTTGAATGGACACATTGAATCAAGCAAACCTACTTAGCCTGTCAACGCACCACAAAACCGCAACCCACTCCGGAACCACCCTACGAAAATGGCTCGTTCTTAATTGCGATTGATAATGTTTCTCTAAAGCGGCATTGCTGCACAGTGCGATCTACTGCTGGGTCAGCAGCACGAAGTTGCTCTCGTGGACATTCCAGGAGTAGCCTCGAACTGTGGAGTGACCGACCTTGCATGCTCTTTTGTGTCCTTTAAATGAGATCACTTCA
>JBGSJT010000014.1:0-20950 GCA_041741715.1 Pirellulaceae bacterium
GGTTCGATTCCCGCCGCCTCCACTTCGCAAGTCGTTGCTAGTCAACGACTTGCGATTTCTTTAAACTCGCTGGCAGCGGATAGGCAGCGGACGGATTGCCCTTACTGTCACGTTCCTGCCGATTCTGACCAGGAAACTTCCTACCCTATCGGCTACATTGCCGACCGCTGGCACCAACTGCCGCCACATATTCGCGAGTCGATTCTGACTCTTGTCGTCCGCAAGTTCGAAATGAACCTTGCGTGGCTGCTCGGACGTGCTTCGAGCGAGCCTAAACTCGGAGAGCTTATTCGTGAGGCATGGGTCGATGGGTGGCGACGCCCAAATCAGAGCAATAGCCGCCACTCGCGCCAGCAGCGGTTAATGTCGATCTAGTGCTGCTCCGACGATGGTCTTGTGGCATAACGTGCCCATCACCGAATTTTCGCACAAGCTAAGATAACGATCACACCAGTGATGGCAGAGCTGGTCCCGGCTTCAGCATCAACGAAAAGGAAATTTGCGTAGTGTCCGAAGTCTCCGCATATCACGAAGCCGGCCATGCCTTCATGGCCATCTATGTCGGTGACCTTCTCTGAGTTTTTCAATTCCCGGTTGCATAGCACAGGATTCGTGCCAATGTCCAGCGCCGCCGATGCTCTCCGCTCGGCTACTTTCGCCATTCGGGTGTTTGGCACTCACCTCCAGGCAAGCGACGGGGCGAATGGTTAAGAGAAAAAGCCAGGGCGACGGAGGGCGACCAAGCAAGCCGACATCCGCTATTCGTGGAATCAGAACTCAGCGCTAATCAAACGCCGTTCGGCGGAGGAGCCAAAATACCAGCGTCGATCAGTCACTTGGCCTACTTACATCGAGTTATGCTCTGTGGCGGTAGGAAGAACGGATTTCACTTCCTGAGGGTGTCCTGCTAGAATTGGGTCATGGCAAAGACGGCACCCCAATTCGAGACTGAGATCCTTACTCGCGTTATAATGCCTCGTGATGGCAATTTGACCGTTGAAACAGCCAATTCTTTCCTATCGCTCCGTTTTCCTGATCGCGACATCGATCGCATGAACGAACTGGCGGAAAAAAGCCGGCTGGGGCAGGTTTCTTTCAAAGAGCAGGAGGAGTTGGAGTCGTATTCGCGGGTCGGTAGTTTGCTGAACTTGATTCAGTCGAAGGCTCGGCGGTCAATTCAGGCTGAAACGTCGTGACACGTACGCATTCCTCAGATTCGCGAAAATCCTTGACTTTGTACGGGAATGTACCGTACACTTAGGGTAAAGAGGATTAAGAGCATGCTCCCTAATGACCAAAGAACAGCGCGCCTTGACGCTAGACTGCCAGAATCGGTTCTGGATCTATTGCGCCGAGCAGCTTCAATCCAGGGGAGGTCGCTCTCCGAATTTGTCGTGAACTCGGCTCGCGAGGCAGCAGAACGCGCCATAGCGGATCACGACGTAATCAGTTTAGCCGTTGCGGACCAGCAGCATTTTGCGGAAGCACTGTTAAGTCCGCCGCCGGTTTCAAATCCCCTAAAGGCCGCTGCGGAGCGCCATCGTAAGCAAGTCGATTCCAAGTGATCGAATACTGCATCGAGCTGCTCGACAAACACGATCGGAAGTCATTCGATTGTGGTGAGCCAGAGTTAAACGCATATCTAAGAACACTGGTCAGCCAAGATATCCGCAGACGGTTCGCCGCCTGTTACGTGCTCGTTGACAACGCCTCGTCTGTATTGGCTGGATACTATACGCTTTCAGCCGGCAGTGTTGGCATTCGTGATTTGTCTGAGGACGTTGCTAGGAAATTGCCACGCTATCCGACTGTACCGGTGATCCGCATTGGCCGCTTAGCAGTCGCCAAAGAGCATCATGGTCGAAAACTTGGAAGCCTGTTGCTGATCGATGCCATCAGTCGCGCCGTGAAAAGCGAGATTGCCGCTTATGCGGTAGTGGTTGACGCAAAAAGTGATGACGCGATTCGCTTTTACGAACATCATGGATTCGTTAGGTTCCCGATCCTCACCAATGTGCTCTATCTTCCACTTAGTGAAGCAATTAGAAATTTGCTTTGACTGGCTGCGTTGTACGCCGGTTGTCAATTTTCGGGAGCCATTTAGCTTGCCCTTTTTTGCAATGGCTTAACCCAGGCGTTTGGCATGTTTGAGAAAGTTGCCCGACAGCCTGCGCCGCGACGAATGAACTCGTGGGCACGCGCCTCCTGTGTTTCGAAGCTGGCATCGTCCATAAGTTCAACCACCAATTTGCGTCGAAGTGATAGGGGATCCAAGGGAAGGATCTGTGTCCAATCAAGCCCCGATCGCTTTAGTTCTTGCGCCTTCAAATACCATCGCAGCGATGGCTCTGCGATTCGATGTTGGTTATCCGCGAACCAAGCCAGAATTTCGTCGTCGGAGAACCACTCTTGCGCCTTGGAGTGTATCTCCGCCGCCGTTGGTTTGAAAGTGAGCAAGTGCCCGCGGTCTTGAAGCGCCGCCACATTGCGGTTAACCGTTTTCCAATCGTTGCAGATGATGATCACGCGGCTCGTCGTTGTAAATTCCCGTGGGATGTTGGCACGCTCTAGTGCCCGAGTGGCGGTATGCCATGCAATCGATTTGTTTGTCTCGGACTGGCACAGGCATTTCAGCAAGCGAATCCCGTTGCGATCCGAATGCAGTGAATCCACATCGTCGATCACAAAATTCTTGTCGCGATGTCGGTACAACTGTTGGTAAATACCAAAAGCAGAAGCGTTCCCTTCAATCCAGCAAGCCTCAGCTCCCAGTATGGCTCGAACGGTCCTGCTCTTTGAAAGTCCATGCGAGCCAACCACAATAACGAGGTTGATGTGTCCCTGGGCAAACGCGTTGATGTAGGCGACAAGCTGCGCGTAACTAGTCAAGATGATTGCGTTATCTGGTTCTCGTCGCCTTGCCATTGTGCCTTGGATTGTTCACTTTGTCCCAAGTTGATCCTACGACAGTCCAGGACCATAGTACAAGTCCCTATTTTTTGATTAGACTTTTGGACTTCTCGTTCTCGTTCGAACACAAAACAGCTACGATCTCGAATAGTTGCGTCGCACAGCACGAGTCTAATTGACCGGCTAACTTGTCGCTCATTAGACTGCCAAAAAAACACCCGACGGTTCGCGAATCGAATCAACGGGTTACGACCTTTTGTTAAATCCCACTTGCGCTTTTGAAACAGGCCGTGATATTCAGAGCAAGCAACATAATGTGCTTTATGTTGCTAGCTTTCACGCAAACATTTTCAAATAGGGCAGGGATGGACAGTAGCAATTTAATCGAACAGCGTTCCGAATTGGCACTGGCCAGTGTCGAGCGCGATGTAAGCACGCAGCATCGTGTTGGTGAGCTTTTATCAGCTTCGTTCAAAGCCTCCGGTGGATTGGCTGGCAACACGACACCCGCAGAAGCACTCATTCCCTGGATCTGCGATGTGCTGCTTTCCGATGAATCGGTGAAAGCTTATGGTCGCGAAATTCGCGATTTCGTTGGTTATATGGCGGAACTTGACGTCAGCCCGCTAGCGGTCACCGCTGACCACTTGCGGCTTTACAAGGGGGCCATGTTGAAGTCCAAGTTAAAGCCAACCACAATTGCCAGGCGCTTGTCCGTGCTCCGTGGCGTCTACTCGCAGTTGTCTGAAAAGGGCTGGGTCGATTGGCAAACTGCCCAGCGGTTGGCCACCGTCAAGGCCCCGCCCGTGGCCAGAAATACCACGCCCGCGTTAACCGCCCAGCAAGCAGGTCAGTTGCTCGCGGCCATTCCCGACGACACCCTTAAGGGCATCCGCGATCTCGCTTTGCTTCAAACTTTCTTCATCACTGGTTGCCGTGTCAGCGCCATTGTCCGCGCTTGCGTTGGCCATATTGAAACGGACGGAGTCGAGCATTGCTTGCGGGTCACTGAGAAGCGAAGCAAGCAGGCTCGCAAGATTTTACTCGCCGCAGTCCAGCCAATTGAGACTTACCTCGATGCAGCCGGAATCGGAAAAGACGCGCGTGGACCGTTGTTCCGTCCCACCACTCCCGATGGAAGCGCATTCGATCGTCGACACATGAGTCGCACCACACCCTGGCGATTGGTCAAGCACTACTGTCGACGTGCCGGAATATCGCCAGAGCGACTTGGCGGGCGCGGCGTCGGTGTTCACTCACTCCGAAAAACTGCCATCACTGATGCCATTCGTAATGGAGCCGGAATGCACGAGGTTCGTGAGTTCGCTGGACACGCGGATATTCGAACTACCGAACTATACTACGTTCGTCGAGAAGAGGATGCAGAATCTGCCGCGCGAAAGGTGCGCATCGCACGTGGCCATCAAGCTCAAACTACTTGATATTCTTCTGCAAGTAATAGGAAACGTTATTCGATTCGCGATCCTTGGACCTCTGGGCAAGAAAATAGACTGTTGTGTGAGGGCACTTCCATCGTACAACAACACTCACACGAACGAAAAATGGCAGATTGATCTCAAAGAGCTAAACACGTGCGCATAAGTTTCTCCGAGTAAATAGCTCGTTTTGGCGTTAGCAGGGTTGTCGAAGAAGACAGAAAACACCAGCGTTGGTGCTTATTTGTCATCGGAAGCCAATAGAATGACAACACACTGGCAGGCATTGCACATGTAAGCCACTTTCGTGTAAGCCGCCGCGTTACAAAACAGAGGCTTCGACGTCATTAGCGTAGAAACGCAAAGCGGCTCTCGATCTCGAAAAATCAAATTCGTACTTGAAAAGCCAACTAACGGTAAGTGCTTTCGGTTCGCCGCAACCAATGAATCACCATGAATCATAGACTTTGAACACAATGGGCAGTTGAACGCTTCCAAATCGATCCGTCAAAGGTTAAAGGATTAAAGAAAACCGCCGCCACTACAGACACAGTCTGCCACGTCTTCCTTGGTCACAAAAGAGTATCCTGCACCAAACCCGAGTGATCCGTCAACACCTGAGTCGAATCTACCTGACGACCTTCCAAAGGCGCCTCCAAGGGTCAATTCTATACCGCCAAATGAGATATCCCCAGCGCCTCCTGCCCCTGAAGCAAGCAACGCCCGGCCCACGAAAACTGTTGTGTCCACGGTCGTGCGATCGTCATTCATTGTTATCGATCCGTTTGAAAACGTTGCCGCCAGTCCTTGCGAAACCCCTCCGAGAATCGCAGTACCGACGACACGTGCCCGTTTCCCGCCAACACACATTGTCGTGCTCATGTCAAACAAGATTGAGAAAGCGCCCGGAACTGGTATGTATGGAATCGGAAGCGATACAGAGTCTGTCCGTATTGTGCCCGACCATTCGACTAGTCCCGATGGGTCACGACCAGCTACCGGATTATTCGCAACATATCGATAATAGTTAGTGTCGCCTGAATGACGTCCGATCGGATCTTGGCTCATAAACCGACCCAATGCTGGATCGTAATTCCGGGCCCGAAGATACAACGCGCCCGTCTCCTCATCGTGTTCTCGACCGGTATATCCGTAGCGACTTTCTCCGAGTTCTGGACTCGTAAAGTTTCTTTGGCCGTAACTATTGTAAAGAATGCGATTGTGAATTTCCCCTGAGTCGCCCACGATTTCTCGGACGGTGCCAAGATGATCGGTTAATAGCCACCGGGTCTGGCTGGCATTGACCGCATCCTGAGCAAGAACCTGATCTACATCAGGTCCAAACACATTCCGTAATTCAAGTGCAGGCTGCTCAGCTACGGCTGATCCATCCCTGTCGAGAAATTCAAGCGCTACGTGTTGGTGATTATAAACGTAGTGTTCTGAAATCTCGCTCCCGCTCCCCGCACCATCAGCATCCACCAGCTTTTGAATTCGGCGGTTGAGCGAATCATAAACGTAGTTCGCCTCCATGACTACTAAGTCACTGGACCTGTCTGTCACGCGAACCAGGCGGTTTCGATGATCCCATTCGAACTTACGAGTGTCTCCAGTCGCGATCTCCGTGCGGAGGATCATGTTGCCTTCGTCATCGTAGTCGTAGCTGAAGGTGCCGTCAGAAAGCAGACGGTTCGCCTCGCCGGTCTGGTAGACGACGCCATGAAGATGGCTTTCCAGTCGATTCCCGTTTGCATCGTACCGGTAGTTTTCGTCGCCTCTGATATCGCTAGCCTTGCGATCAGCACCTGTCAATTGATCTCGATCGTCGTAGGAGTAGTCTGTCGTTCCATCAATATCAACGATTTGAGTAATGCGACTGTCTGTGTCGTAGCTGTACCGATAGAACGCGAGTAGCTCATTGCTTGAGCTTGCATGTTCGAGATCTTTTAGCCGATTCAAGTCGTCGTAGAAATACTCAGTTGCGACGACAAGCTGCGTACCAGCAAGGTCCGAGTAACGATCGATTGCCGTGTACTGCCCCAGCGCGTTGTAAGTGAAGTCGACTCGCTTGTCGCTGGTGTCCGTACCGGACTGAGTGAGGCGGACCAATCGGTTGAGAACATCGTGATCATAGCCGGTGGTCGCTCCAGGAAGGCCGTCAATCGTGTCGGTGACGCTTGAGACGTTGCCGACATTGTCATAGGCGTATGTCAGCTCAACATGCGGTGCCTCCGGCGTGCCCGCGTTGTCTACGGTTTTAACTCGATTACGGTCATCATATGTATGCGTGAGCTTGCTGAAGTAGTCCTCAACCGAAAGAAGATTTCCAGTTTTGTCGTACGTGTAGGAAATTTCATTCGAAAGAGTTGGATCGATTCTCGACGCGACCCAGTCTTCCTGAACCAAGCGATTTAGTTCGTCGTAGTCAAATTTGGTTACTCTGCCATTCCGGTCAATTCTGTACCTGAGGTTGTCGACCGCGTCGTAAAGGAGCTCAGTCGCTTTTCCAAACGGATCAATTTCAAGTGTCATTCTGTCACGGCTGTCAAAGATAAAACGGGTCGTGTTCCCGAGAGGATCGGTGAGGCCGATCAAATTATTGTTGAGGTCATAGCGATATTCAACAAACCCACCATCGGGATGAATCGTGGTGGTATGGCGATTTCTGACGTCATACTTCAATCGTGTCACGTTTCAAAGCGGGCCAACGATTTGGGTCTGATTTCCGTTACGGTCGTAGACAAAACTTGTCAGAGGTGCTGCGAGTGGCCCGTCACCATCAGGGTCGGCGCCCATTTCTTCAAACACTCGGTCCATGCTGTCGAACTTGCGCTCTATTCGAGCTCCCTCGGCGTCGATCGATACTTTCAGATTACCGTTGGCGTCATACACAAACCGCTGCAAAGGCGATTGCAGCGGCCCATCACCATCCGGGTCTGGTTGAATGACGACAGAAAGACGATTGGCAGTATCAAATTCGAATTTTGTGTGGATGTTATTCTCATCCCAATGATCTGTCTGGTTTCCTGCCAAGTCATAACCAAATCGCCTCTCCGCTTCATCGTCACTACCAACCGCGAAACGTTGTACGTTTAGACGCCCAAACTCATCGTACTCATATTCCGTAATGCGTCCGAGCGGATCTGTTTCGGTTGCGATCAATCCTGCTGGAGTGTAGGAATACGTCATCACGATGTCATCGGTTTCGCCATTGTCCTGAGTGTCGAGATTGCCGACGACCATACGGACCTCAGACTTGTCGCCAGTAGCCGGATCGATCGTATAGAGCGTCTTTCTTCCGAGTTCATCAGTTTGCGATGTAAGCTGATTGAATACGGAATCATACGTGAACTTTCGAGAACCTGCTGGCGGCAACTCGAATGAATTTGCCCCAGAGCTTTCTAGTATCACAACCACGTTGTTTGCTGAATCGCCCCGAACCTGTGCATAAATGTCGTCTAGTCCGTCGGCATTGAAATCGATCGACCCAAACGTATTCCGATTGACTCCGTTCGGAAACGGATTGAAACCGATAGAGAAGGCGCCAATTGGAGAGAATGCGCCGCCGCCCAGACCCGTCAAGACATAAACACTATTGAGACCTGAAATCGCGAGGTCCACTACGCCATCTCCTGTAAAGTCTCCATGGGTCATTGTCGCGAGCGCGATCGTGCGGTCATCGTCGACAACGCTGAAAGACTGGCTCACTGAGAACGTCCGATCGCCTCGATTGAGGGCGACTGAAATATCTTGGCTTCGATTGTTAGCTGATGCGATGTCCGGACGGCCGTCGCCGTTGAAGTCAGCTGCCAAAATTGAAGTCGGCCCGTCTCCCAGAGCTACTGCCGTAGGCGGGCTGAAGTCTCCGGTTGCAGAACCAAAGTATAGACGTGCTCGATCATTGCCATGATCCGCAACTATTACATCCGCATATTGGTCGTCATCGAGCAAGGCAACATCGATATCCCTCGTTAGTCCCCACGAAACATTGGATTCTTTGACGGTAAACACACGGTGTTCCATATTTAGGTAAGTCGTTCCATCACTAAGGATGAAGTCCTGTCGCCCGTCCCCGTTGAAATCGCCTGCGGCAAGACGATGTGCCTGGAAATTCGGCGTGGGTGCCGCTAACAACGTCGTCCGATCTGTAAAACCTCCTTGTGTGTCCGAGTACCAGACAGTCAGGTCTTGAGATCCGAAATTCGAAGACACGAGATCATCGTAGCCGTCGGAATTAAAGTCAGCCACAACAAGTTGCCCTGGAGCTTCTCCAACCGAGATAGAAATCGCGTCTCCGAAACCTTGTGTCTCATTGCCAAAGCGCACGTAAATAACATTTTGATCGGTATTGACGTAGGCGAAATCACTTTGCCCGTCGCCGTTAAAGTCTCCACCTCGGAGCGAGTCCGCATCCTTCCATATTTCAAATGCAAGTTGTCGCGTTGCGAAGCCAATATCTGGAGTTCCAAGCAGTACGCTTAGATGGTTGCTCCCGGAACTGTGATTCGCTGAAACCACGTCCATAAGTCCGTCGAGATTGATGTCTGCAACTGCGATGGCTCCGTTGTTTGGATCTGAAAAGAATGTCGTTGGTTCTGAGAACGAAACACCGGTCCCGCCAAGATAGACATAGCCTCTTCCTTCGCTGTTGTTTTCAATAGCGATAATATCTAGGTGTCCGTCGTTATTGAGATCCTCGATTTGGACCGTATCTACATTGGTTGTCGCACCAATGGTTCTAGTAGTTGAAACGACTCCCGTTCCATCGTTTATTAGAATCGTAATCCCGCTGTTTGCAACGACGATGTCAACGTCGCTGTCCCCGTCAATATCGCCCGCCACCACAGAAGTGGGCCTTCCAGTTGTTAGATGCGGCAAATTGGACTCGAAGCTACCGTCCCCATTGCTAGTGTATATGTAGATTGATCGAGTGCTTGAAATTGACGCGATTAGCTCGTCATTCCCATCAGAATTGAGATCCGCCGCGAGTATGTTCGCCCCAGTCCCGTCTTCTCGTGCGATCCGACTACCGAAAACGAATCTTCCATCACCAACTCCGATTTGCACGTAAATATAGAAGCCGTCTACCATCGCGATATCAGCAATTGAGTCGCCGTTGAAGTCGCCGTGGATGACAGATTCTGGCCTGAAGGTTCCGATGCTCAGCCCGCGCATTTCTGGAAATCCGCCTTCACCATCTCCAAAAAGTAGCCTTACGACTCTTGAATTTGCCCCGATTGCTGCGACGTCAAGTATTGAATCTCCGTTGAAGTCAGCAAGAGTGAGTGAGTTGGGATAATCAATTCCTAATGCTAGATCTGTTCTTGAAGTGAAATTGCCTGTCCCATTGCCAATCAGAATAGAGATGGAGTCTTCACTGTCATTTGTCGCAACGACGTCTAGAAATCCGTCACCATTGAGGTCACCGACATCAAGATCCGTGGCAAGAGCTCGCCCGGTTGCAAAATTCCTTGACGGAAAAAGGGGGCTATGATCAAGAGTTGATCTGACGACTTGGTCGGTGATGGAAATAACATTTCCGTAATCGTCGTATTCGTATTCTGTAGAGTTTCCACGAGCATCAATGGTCTGAGCAACCAAGGTGCCATTTCGAATGACACGCTCGATGTTTCCCAGTTTGTCGGTCAGAACTGTGGAACGCCCAAATTCATCAAGCTGAGTTACCGTAACCGCACCCGATGCATCGTGCTGGAAAACGGTTTCTACAAGTTGAGGAATTCGAGGGAGAGGAGCAAGTTCGACACTCGTAGTAAGTTTGCTATCGAAGAATACTTGTGCCTGCTTAGAAAGAATGCTCAGCTCTGTGCCGTCCTTTCGTGTACCAGCGATGATTCGACCATGCGGTCCGTAGGTCGCAAATTCTTCGTTGGAGTTGGCATCAATCTCTCCCACCATTTGATGATGAGAGTTGTAGGAGAAGCGACGGGTTGCTCCATCGGGATCGGAGATTGTTGCGAGGTTCCCCTGCGGATCATGCGTCAATCGCGTTATGCGACCGGCGGGGTCAGTAATCGTAGAAAGTAGATTGTCAGAGTACTCGAAATTGGTCGTAAGGCCCACTGGATCAATGATGGCAACGAGCCGATTGTCTGAGTCGCGTGAAAAGGTTGTCGTGTTGCCGTTTTTATCTGATTTTTCCAGTAGCGCTCCATCAGCGGAATAGATCTCTGCTGATTGGTCTTTATACATTCGCTTTAGTTTGCCATCAGGCATTACGTTGATGGTTGTGTAGTCCTCAACACTAGGCAAAAAGCTTTCTGGTGTCCCTGGATTCTGAAAATAGACCAGTGCAGTGTGATTTCCACCGAGCAGGAGTATCCGAGAATCGGAGTCTCGAATGAGCGATATGTCGTCTGCAATTGACCATCCAGCACCGATTGCGCTGTTTGACTGATTAACGTGAATCAGCCATCCTTCAGTTGTATCCATCGAACCGCTGACAGTCCCGGCAACTCTCAGAAAACCACTTTGCAACTCGTAGTCGTAGATCCCTGACTCCAGCGATTGCATATCCATCTGGATGGATGCTTCCAAGTCGCCCCCAGCTGGCGGCAAACGCCAGAAATGCTCGCCGCCGCTGAGACCAGGTTGAGCTTGGGCACCCTGAGCTACGATGCGAACTCCGTCTTTTTCGACCATCAATCGTGCCGTGAGACGCCATGGCCCTTGAACGAATGGAACGTTTTCATATTTGAAACTGAGTATTGGGGTCGGCATGGCTTGAAGTGAACCGTAGCTCAAAGTGACCCCACGAGTCGATCCAAGCGATTGATAGGTGACCAGTCTGTGCTCTTCGCGAAGTGCACCTGAGTCAAGCTCAACTACCGAAGTCAATCCTCCGGTTGCCTTACACGAAAGGCATGGGCCAGACGGACCAGAACCTGGAGCAGGGGGTGGTGGGGCAAAAAAGTGCCAACTGCTGTTTTGAATCCCGCCGGACTGCGTGATGATCGTCCCGCCGTCCTCTGACACCCGCCCCACACCTACATTGTCAAAGTCTCCTGTAGTGGGATTGATCGACCAGAGATCCATCACTTCGCCGGGGGCGTAGCCGGCGCGGTTGGGGAGTGTGAGCGGAGCAGGTGTCATAAAACTCATTTCACCTGGCTGGATAGTGACTACCACGTCGGGAAAAAGTCCTGGAGGAAGCGCGGCAGGCGTGCGATCCAGCGGAACTTCAGTAATACTCAGAACACTGGTGAAGGGGGTCCCTTGCTGATTGAGAAGAGTTCCGGACTTGACCAATACGGTGGCGGTTTCACCGGAAGCTATTGACTGAGTAACGGTCGTGTCCTGCAAAGGATCAATTGCAGTACCTCCCGCAACATCCAACTTCGGCAGGTAGATCGGGCGAATAATATGATTGTTCTGACCAGCGTAGACCTCGTGATCGAGCACTAGCGGCAGTTTTTCAGCGATGAATGGATAGACGGCTGAACTGGCAAAGAGGTCACCGCGAATTCGTAGCGTTTCACTGACGATTGGTCCCGAACCAAGGTCGAGCGTAAAACGGCCATTGGTATCCGTAAGCTGACTGACGCCGCCAATCTCGACTTGCATCCCTACCAGCGCGGCACCGTCTACATCCAGAACCTGACCACTTATGCGCGTACTTGTAACGGGATCTGCTGCTACGGTTACCGACACAGTCCGCGAACTCTTTTGCATTCCGTCGCTCGCGCTAACCACGAATTCATAGTTCCCAACCTGATTGGGACCCGGTGCAATGACCAACGTGCCGTCGCCTTGCAATCTTGTGGTGGGCATCGATGCGCTGGGAGTCAGAGAGTACCGAATTGTGTCTGAATCCTGATCCAATGCGTTCAACCGCACGCTCGCAACCTCTCCAGGATAAAGTGTGATGGGGTCGATTGGATCTAAATTGGGAGCGCGATTGGACTGGCCAACAAAGGTTTCAAAGGCGAGCGAGAATCTAGCGTTCTCAGGCGAATCGATGAGAACTTCAATGGGCGCGCTACGTGAGTTTCTGCCTAGTCCGCCTGAGGAAATCGCATCTCTGAAATTGACATAGGGAACGCCTTGTGCAGTTGTGCCAGAAGCATTGCGCAATGAGACTCCGGCGGGAAGTCCAGGGAAGGCTACGGCGACGTTGCGGCCTACCGTATTTTCGCCATTGCTCAACTGAATCTGGCCTCGGAACGCACCAACAGATGCATCGTAAGCGAGGCTCGTGGCAGTGACGTTGAGGTCTGCGCTGGGCGTCATGGCTGCTAAATCAAGTGCCACGGATGGCGCAACGACGGTACGTCGCTGACTGAAGGGAGCATTGGTCGTCCCTTCGGGATCTAATTGATAACCCAGCGGCTGAACGCCCGTGAAAGAACCGAAGTCCGAATCGGTGTTGAGTAGCTGAAATATTAGCTTTCCAGTTTCTGCGCCTTGGATGGTCGACAGATCTACATCCACGCGTTTGCCATCGAAGCGTACCAAACCTGGAACGAAGGACGTCGCTGTTCCTGAGATCGAGAAAATAGGAGACGCCCCATCCCAATTCCCGACTAAATACGACGCCAACGCCCCCACAGGTTCCGCCAAGTAGACGGCAAACGTGTCCTCCGCGATCGACGCCCTATCAGCCGATTCAAAATTCGTTCGCACTTCAAAACTATACGTACGGGAGCCACTGGTTTGCCCGAGTTGAATCGGGACCTCCATCTCAGAGGTTGAAGTTGCACTTTCCTTGAGCACAAAGCCGCTGCTGCTGAATTGATAGCCCTGGTTGATGGCATTGATGACTTGCAAGACATCGATGGGTGAAACAAAGTCATCACCCGTAGTATCGACAAAATTCCAATCCAACGAATCTTTGGGGCCATCGAGAGAGCGCGAGCCGAAACTGTTTATGTCATTGATAATCTGCAGCACGTCGATCGCGGAGATGAAGCGATCATTGTTGACGTCCAGTGCATCGATTGGATTGTGCCAGCCAGCGGCCAAAACACGGCGATCCTCGAGCATTTCGCACATCAGCAGTCGGGTGCGGCGCGCCTTGCGGGATTGCTTGCTGCGTTTCAGTTTTCGTTTATTCATCGGTAACTCGTAAGATTTATATTGATTGATGAGGGGATCTATCGCTACGCCCGTGCCCCAAGTGGCTGCAGAAAGCGACCCACGACCAGATTGCCAATCGCGCGGCCGGCTTCCAATCCAGCTACGTTGTCAAAATTAAAATGAATGCCACCGTAGATTCGGCTAACTCCAGCCTCCTCAGCGGCTTCTGAAAAGCTGTTGAACGCGCGCTGAACGATGAGGTCAGAACCTAAAGGCCGCTGACCAGGTGCTGTGTGCCCGTCAATCGAACTGATAAACGGGATGTTGGAACCTATGAGTTGCGTCAGCACCGCATCTGCGGCTCCGCTAAACGTGCTATGGCCGGAGGTATAGGTTGGAAAGGGTGGTGATACTAACAATGGCAACCAGTTGGCATCTGCTTGCGTGAGCGAGTTGCTATCAACAGCAGCCTTCCGTACAGCGTCTATCGGTCGCCAAAAATCAAACTCGTATTTTGCATCCCAGGCCGAAATACCAGCGTCGGCCAGTGCTAGATTTAGCAAAGCGAATAGCCGTGCTTCTTCCAGACGATTCCAGGACAGTGGGCCAAGGACATCCGTCGCAATCTGGTTCCAATGTCCAGGTGGAGTGAACGTGCCTCCACCATCTGCCCAGAACACAGCAATTTCAGTCTGGTCGGCTGTGCGTTCGGTGCTGTTTGCCGCACCAAGCCGCATTACCTCGTCCACGGACTGGGCATATTCGACGCTGGTCAAGTCTGGCGGTGGCGGCGGTCTAAATTGACTTGACGAATCCAACGCAAAGGGAGTGACGAATCTCCACTGCGGCAGTAGTGGAGGTAGCCGACCGGGGTGAGTGCGATTCCAGGCCCCGGCTTCGTCCTTTGGAAAATATTCGTGCGCCGCGGAGTTTCCGTCGTCTTGTCGCAGCGCAAGGATTTGTTGTGCGATGGCTCGACCTAATGCCAAGCCATTTTGCGTTTGCACATTACCAGCAACTCCAATGTGTTGCATGGTTTCTGCATACGTTGCCTCCCAAGTTCGCAATGCATCGGGATCAGGATAGAGCTTCTTCGCAACTTGATAGGCGGCCTCAATGGCGGCTACGTCCGCAGACGCATCGGCAGTTGAGCTTGTTGTTGTAAGTAAGCTATCGTATTCCTGAGCAACTGCGTTATATGCCTCGAACAATGCGAGGTGAATCATGGCCAGATTGCGAGCGACGCGTGGCGGCTCCGCGTAAACGATTCTTCCCTGGTAAGGGTCGTCGCTGGTACTCGTCCACTCGCGAACGACATTGAGGATCGCTGCGTTCCATTCTGTTACAGAGCTACCCAGTCGAATATCGCGCCGAAAGACATGTTCGACTCCCAAGGGATTCTTTAGCGACACGTTGATTCGGTTAAGACCATCCGTTAACGGAACATCAAAGGCGAACTTACCCTGATTATCAGCCTGAATCTGCAAGCTATGGACGACTTGAGAATTGTCCGATTCGAGCCATACCCGAACTTTTGTCAGCGGAAGACTCGTGGCTTGGTACGATGCAACCGGAACAAGAATACTCTGCGTCCCGTTTCGATCGATGGCCGGGTCGAGATTCAGCACCAACGGCATGGAGCGATTACCGAATTCATTGAGAGCGTTGATGACCAAGAGTGCGTCGATGGGGGACACTGCGGCATCTCCGCTTGTGTCGTAGTAAGGTGACGATGAGTCGGCGCTGACATCAATCGCTTGGCTGCCGCTTTTGTTGAGCTGATCAACGACTAGCAATACGTCTAACGGCGTGACCAAACCCGAGCCATCAACATCGAGATGGTTATCAGGATTCTGCCAAGCAGAAAGACAAAGGCGGTCTTCTAGCCGCTCAAGATGCAACTTGAACATCAGCCGTCGGGTCTAACGAGAAGTGGAAGAGATTTTGCCCAGCCAGAATGGCTAAGCTTTGCACATCATTCCTTGCGTACACTCGCGACAATGGCGACATGGAATCCGCCAAAAAGATCGAAATTCTGCGTCGGAGTCGCCAAAGACACGTGTTTAGCGTGTAGAACGTGCGTTTCCGCCCGATTCCGTTCGGAAAATGGCGATGAACCCTCCCTTGCCGCCAACCGCTAGCGTATTTCCCGAAGGGCAAAAGCGAACATCTCGTATGGGGTCAAGCTGAGTTCTTACCGAGAGTTGTGGTTCCCAAGTGGTCGTATCCCAAAATAGAACCTCTCCGTCAAAATGTCCGCTGGCCATAACTGAGCCATCTGCCGCAAAGTCCAATCCCCCTACGGGTGTCGCATTGGCTTCAACACGCGTAATTTCCGTCATCGTCGAAGTATTCCACACGCCAATCGATCCATCGCGAAAGCCTGTCGCTAAGACTTGGCCACCAGGTAACAGGGCCAGCTCTTGAACTTCATTGAGTTGCCGCTCGCCGACGACATGAAAGACGTTGTCGGAATCAACGGACCCAATGGCGACTATTCCGGGCTCTCGTAAAGTAGCAATTAGACCAGAAGAACGATCTATAACTGCAATATCCATGGAGGTGTCGACATCCTGCGGTGGTTGCCCCAAACGAATTCCTTCCGATAGCTGCTCAATTGGTAGCCAAGCGGCCTGATTACCGATCAGCCCAAGCAGTACTCGATTACCGATTGGGATCATTTGTTTGGTAGCTTCGGTGACGTGAACTGAAGCCATAGACTCTCCTGAGTCTGTGCGCCGCAGCGACAGTCCGCGTCGTAACTGCCGCACAAGGATGTGGCGATCTTCATCAAGAAAATGGGCATCGTGGATTCTGTTGTTTTCACCCGGTGTGGAATTGTGCCACTGAAGTTTGCCAGTGTTCGTCGCGTAAAGCCACAAGTCGCCGCCACCACTGTGCGCCATCAACTGTTCGCCACTATCTGAGAATCCCAGTTTCGAAAGCGTGGGGCGTGGCGTTACCCATGACTCGAAGAACGGTCTAGGCGATGCCGTGACCAGCAACAATTCACCGTTTCGTAGCGCGATGGCGATCCTTGCACCGTCATTCGATGCATCGACCGCCACGGGATCACGATCGAATTGGATTTCCAATGGTGATTTAGAGGCTAGATTCTGCTCCGCGAGGTAATCGCGATGATAGAGCGTAGCTGTTTCGACGTCTCCCTCCCATTGGCTAACTCTACCTCGACCGGCCACCAGGAAAACAGGAGCATCGACGTCAGATGAGTATTCGACTGGCCCCACGTCCGGATTGGATTTTTGTTCCTCGAAAACGCGAACAGATTTCCGTTCATGCAAATCCCAAATTGTCGTTTTGAAAGTCTCGGCACAGAGAAATGCCCGCTTAAGATCACTTGAGAAACGACCACGAAACCAGGTATCTAGACCTTTTACGGAGGTGATAACTTGTTGGTGGTCGATACGCTCACCATTCGCAAGGTCGCAGACTATCAATTCGCCACTAGCGCTCATGGCACCGAATTGCTTTCCGTTGGCTGCAACGGTTAGTCCAATGATCGCATTTTGGCTTATGGCCTGGGTCCAGCGCATGGATTCGGGAGTCTCGGTCCAACATTCAACAGATCCTTTTTCGTCTGCAACTAAATAGCCTCCATCCCCAGGGATACTTGCCAAAGCAGTCGTGCGCGCACTGGAGGTTTTTTTCAATGCAGTCACAGCATGCGTCGCTAAATCGAATCGAACTGGCTTACCATCTCGGCGACAAAAGAGCACAGCTTCCTTTTCGTTATCGATGCTTAATCGAACGGCGGGGGAGGCTGCTTGCTGATGTGTATCAGCGATTAACTTTCTCGTTTGCAAATCCCAAACTCGGACGCTAGAAATGCTACTAGTCGCAAGCCAAGTTCCGTCGTCGGAGATAGCCAAGTCAAGCAAACCGCTTTCGTCAGCAATCCACTGAGAGATGGGGTTCTTCACTCGCTGTTCGAGAATGTGCCACGCAAATCCGCGCAGATCCGACGGACAAACGGACTCGTTATGCAATTGCTGGAAAACATAATTTGCATCGCGGTCCGCCATAGCTCCGAGACGTTGAAGTGCCTGATTGAAGGCCGTTCGTCGCAGCTTATTACCCGTTTCGGCAAGTCGGAGATTCGATTCCTCTAGCCGAGACCGATTCGATTCCAGCAGGTGATTGGCCATGTCAAGATTCTCGGCTCTCTCGTATGCATGTCTTGCAAAAACGATGGTCGATAGTGCGAGCGCAACTAGCGCCGTACAAGCGAGCGCAGAAAAGACTGCGGCTCGGCGATGCCTTTGGCACCATTTCCAAATGACGGTCCCAGCGTGGATTCGTCGAGCAGCAATCGGTCGTCCTGCCAGATAGCAACGGAGGTCATCTGCGAAGGCATCGATCGACTGATACCGCTCGGACGATTCCTTAGCGAGCGCCGTTTCGAGAATAACTTCCAGGTCGCGACCCAAGCGGCGATCGATATTCCCAATCGGTCTAGGCGGAGTATGCTTGACGATTTCCATGGTCTCCCACAACGATCGTTCTTTCACGTCATAGGGAAGCTGGCCGGCCAAGAGTTCATAGAGCACGACGCCAAATCCGTAGACGTCCGTGCGGACATCGACGCTAGCAGGATTACCGCTGAACTGCTCCGGGCTCATGTAGCAGCGAGTGCCCAGAATGCCATCGGCGGTCGAGAGCCTTGAGAACGATGTGTCGTCTTTTCTAACGGTAGCTAGTCCGAAGTCAATGAGCTTTGGAATCCCTTGATTCGATACCAACAGATTTGCGGGCTTAAGGTCGCGATGCACGATTCCTTCAGAGTGTGCCTCCGAGAGCGCGTCAGCAAAGTCGAGACACAATTTGATTGTGTCGGCGGATGTCCAGGCTGCGTCCTTTTGCTGCGCTCTCACATACTCTAGGACATTCTTGCCTTCGATCCATTCCATTGTGAAATACAGGCGAGAAGCCCCAAAAACGTCTGCAACACCTGCGTCGAAAATGTGAGCGATGTTCGCGTGTTGGAGCGTTCCCAGCAACTCTGCTTCCAATCGAAAGCGTTTTAACCGACGCGGGCTCGCGGTGACGTCGTATAGTAACTTTAGCGCCACTTTGCGTGGAGGGAATTCCTGCTCGGCAAGGTACACGATCGAGCAGTTGCCATGGGCGATTTCAGCTAGAATCCTGTAGGGCCCAATTCGTTCCGGGGGCTCTGGTGCGGAGTGTCGGTCAAAGCGCTCAAAGCCTTTGAGGCAAGCAATGTGTTCTTGCAACTGGGCGGCAAGTTTTTCATCCCCACCACAAAGTTCCTCGGGAGAGGTCGGTGTGCCGCTGGCGGTCAGTTTTTCCCAGCGATCAAGTACCGAGTTGAGTTCTTCGCCGATGCCAAACTCGTCATCGGAGAACGAGTTGGTCGAAGAGGTGCTATCGGAGTCACTCAAAGTACTCGCTCCATTCAACCACGGAAAAAGTGAAACAAGCTAATCGCTATTGATGACGGAAAATGGAATCGCAGCAAACCCGTTTTACAATAGAAATTTTGGCAGTTCGCCAGCGCCTTTGACATTGTCGCAAGCTAATCCCCAGTTGTTCCGCCGCCTCGTCAGGCGTCTGGCCCGCATACCAGATCAGTTCAAACGTTTCGCGAATATCCATCGGTAGAGTTGCGACGCATTGATGAAACTCCGCCCACTCTTCCATATTGGGAGTCTCAGACTGGCGTGATCCAGACGGAGGATTGCCGTCGCGAGATTCGTAGTTAGCAGCGTGACTGTTAGGCGAGCCGTATTTGCGCGCTAGATCGAGAAGCTGTCGACGGATTTGAAGTGCGCACAATCGCCGCAAATGAAGCAACGAATCGACCTTGCAGGTTTGGAGACTGCCAAGTAAACGCAAAATCGCTGCTTGAACGATATCATCGGTCTCTTCCCAGCGCCTAACGACGGGAAAACCGGCGAGCATTCTTCGGGCAAGCATCCGGAACTGGCATTCGATTGCATCAACCTGAGTGTGGTCAAGGGCTATATCGCGATTAGTTGTAGCGTGCATGCAAAGTTACTTTCTAGTGCGGCACAGCCATTTCAAAGCTCCGTTGCGCACAGTTCTGTGGTGCGCTAGAGCGAGACCGAACGGAAGATGACGAGTGCTCAACTACTATACTTGAAAATTTCGACCGGTTGCGTGAGATTGCACGCCTTGGGAGTCTTAAATTGCGTTCTGGCCGCCAGCACCCTTAATTTGAACCACGCCCGACATTCCGAACAGCAATCCACGTGGAAGTTGCTAGGCGTCCGTAAGTACTCCCTCGTAGGGAAGTACCGCTTCGACATCAAATGGTGAGGCAGCATCGCCCGTCAGGATGGCTAACAGCATCTGCGTGAACTCAACTAAGCATCGTGCGGGAAATAACTGTCGTAGCTACGTTCGCCAGAACGTCGATTCCCTGCGGTCTGGCGACCGCAGCTACGTTTAAGATCGGACGGTTATTTCCCGCACGATGCTAAATGCCCTTCAGGCGTATCGTGCTGGGCAATTGTAGCGTCGGTGTAGTGGTTTCCAAATTCGAGCAGCGTTCCAAGGGCTTGTTCGTCGCTAAGTGCTTGAGGGTCGCCTGGATGCAAGGCAGTTAGTTGGCCAACTAAAAAGGATGTTACCTGGGGTAGGGACTCTAGCTCTTCGATTGAACCTTGTTCCTTTAGATACGCTGCAATCTCGTCACCGAAATCAACGAGAGCATCGATTGCATCAGCCATGGGCAGGTAAGTAACTGTCATGAAGAAATTGTAGCGGAATTTGGCTGCGAAGTCACTTTTCCAATCCATACGGCATACGGTTCGGCAACTCGGCGCAGGGGCTCTTATAGGCACAGCAACTGAGAAACGCAATTCCCAAACTTCGGCAAATAACGCACGGAGCCAGCCAACGTCGAGACTCTTTTTCCATGCTGGCTCTGCGCGGAACGAGATCACTGCTTGCATCGTCGCTCCACGGTTGCTGGGCGAGATCGCAAGCAATGCCACCGCCAGTTGCTGCAATGGGCTGGTAGGTTGATGGTCAACGAAACTCATAGTCGCTTCCCCTTGTCGACTTGAGTCAAAGAAGCGTCAACCAGTGTCAGAATCGCTTCACGTACATGAGGCTGCAGTTTCGACCATGCCTCTGCAATGTAGTCCACGGAGCTCGAAGACTTTTGTCCATGTGGGGTATTCGGCGCGCCCCTTGGGCGAGCTCCGGGGCTGGCATCTTCAATTCCCCACTGGACGTTCCACTGAGGTTGGTCATTCTCGCTGGACTGTGTCATTGCCTGAGTCTCCTTTAAGACGAGGCAATTCTACGAGCTGTTGACTAGCCAGCTTTCTATTACTCAGGAGTGGGTGGCCATGCAATGTCACCTCGCGTCATGCAGCGACATGTACATGCCAAGCGGTTTGGACACTTGGTCGATCCAGTTGGATCGATTGTCCCCAACGATCTTGCCGGCGTCCCCGGCCTAGAAAGGAATTCCAACGGTTCGAGTTACCGCCGGAACTGATTGTTCTGCCAGGCACAGCTTAAAAACATCAGCTGGTCGCCTTTGCGAGCCAGCTGATGCT
>JBGSJT010000015.1:0-2451 GCA_041741715.1 Pirellulaceae bacterium
AGTTTTGAAGTTGCGCTATTTTAGCTCAAATCATGAGGCGACCCTGAATTCAGTTGGTAAGGCGGCGGCGAGCACGCGTTTAAGTTTTTGGACGCCCCCAGAAGTTTTTAGGCGATCTGCGAGATATTTTAGCTCGCTGCCTGTGCACTCCTGGCGATACGCATGGCACAGGCCATGCAATCGTTGAGCCTCCCACCAGCGCCGTGCCTCTTTACTCAGACGCCGATCCTGAATGTGCTTGATACGTTCGTACTCCAGGAATAGCACCGTCGTAATCGCCATCTCAACCCAAGCTTTGACTGCTCGGAAATCTTGGAAGCTGTACTGTGCAAAGCCTAGAGTCGATTTTAGTTCTTTGAAGAACAATTCGATTTGCCAGCGCAAAGAGTACAGTTCAATCACCTCGCTCAGACTTAGGTCCACTGCATTGGTCATCAGGATCTTCACATCGTCTGGTGTCGCTCTTTTCAAGTCTGATTTCATTGTCGAAAAAACAAGTTGCACACTGCCAACGCTGCGCACCTCGAGCTTTTCCTGATACGCGTAGTACGCGCGTGATTTCATTTTCGGCCCAACACGCCACTTCGAAAGTCGTCGATATGACGCATACTTCCCTGTGGACGCTCGAAGCCTGATGGTTTTGAGCGACAGACTCGTCCAATCCTTCAAACGAGAACGCAATTTAGGGCGGTCACCCTTCGGTCCTTCGTATACTCGTTCCGGGTTCGCCGGAAAGATCCAAGTGTATCCTTTTTCATCGCAGGCTTCTCGCACGACCTTAGCATCATAAGCCGTATCTCCAAGCACGATCACTTCGGCATTCTCCGGAAGTGGCAAGCTGCGAATCATCTGCGCGGCGGCTTCAGCGGTGGTCGAATGTTCGATGCCATGCTCTAGGCAATATTCCTTCGTGTAGTGTGGGATCTGCATGGGAATGCGGATGCCAGAGGGTGTGATCAAGATCCCAAACGTAAAGCTATGTACCTTCTTGTAGACAACCTTCTTCTTGTTGTACCGGCGTCCCTTGGCCGAATTGCGTCCACGATTGCCAGTGCTGTAAGTGTTTTTTGTTTTCTTGCCTGATTGGCTGACCAACGTCGCATCGATTATGAAGATGAACTTGCCTCGTTTACTTTCTCGAGCCAGCAGTAACTTCATCAGCGGTTCGTTGAAGTCGTGCTGCTGCCAACGCGGACGCGCCATGAATCGCGTTAGTTCACCACGATGGATCGAGTCAGCAGCGATACTACCTGCAGCTGCCGAGCAGGTCATACGACCTCGATGCATGATGAAAGCAAGCACCACTCGCAGCAACATCGTCCGCGCCAATTCGTTCAACCCAGTTTTTGCGATAAACCCCTTGAGTGAAGCAGCCGATTCGGAGACGATAATCATTGCGGATCCTTCCTGTGCAGGGTGAGAATTCAATGAACTCGTCATGGGGGGGATCCGCTTTTCAACGCAAGACCAATTTCTTTGCTAGCTCTAAAATAGCGCAACTTCAAAAAGCGTAAGCGAGGAAACAACTTACGTCCAATCCCTCGCTCACGCTTCGGGTTATGAAAAACACGGCGTTCTCGACGCTAGTCGGCGCTGTCCAGCTAAGCATCGAGCGGAAAATAAGGTTCGCCTTTCGCTCCGCAAAAGAACGCGAAAACACGACTCTCGCGGAGCGACGGGCGACAATAAAAAACCGAACAATGCTAGGTAATTTACCTCATACCTTCGGGCAAATCCATGACACTGACCGGGCAGCGACACGCCAAGCGTCTCGCAAAAGCCCAAGCTGACCGGTCACACGCGGTAACTTTGACAATGCAGCAAGCAAGAACGTGACGGACAAAAGTGAAACAGACGCAAGTTCGCCGAGCCGAGGCACGATGGGCGAGTGGTTGGCATACGTCGCCTTGCGGCTTACGATTTGCGTAATCCAATCGCTTTCGCTGGAAGCTTGCGACCGCTGTTGCCGAGTGCTGTCGGTGATTTTGGCGGACTGGACGAGTCTGCGGCGAAAGGTGATCGATTCGAACTTGGAATTGGTATTCGGTGCGCTGTCCCGCGGCCACAAGTCGCTGCTGCGGAGGAAAATGTGGCACAACTTGCTGCTCATGTGCTGCGAAATAGCGCATGCTCCTCGAAAAATCCATCGCACGAACTGGCGGGACCACTTTTTCATGCCGTTCAAAGAAGAGGTGTTCCGGCTGATGATGGACGAACGGCCCATCGTTTTGGTAACTGGACATTTTGGAAATTTCGAAGTAGCGGGGCACACGGTGGGCCTCGTTGGCGAGCCACCTTCGACGATCGCCCGACCGATGGACAACCCCTACATCGATCGTTACATCGGCGACTTTCGCTCTGCGACTGGACAGAAGATACTGCCGAAGGAAGGTAGTTCGCTAGCTGTGCAAAAGTTGCTGGACGAATGCGGCACGCTAGCTTTGTTGGCAG
>JBGSJT010000016.1:0-1564 GCA_041741715.1 Pirellulaceae bacterium
TCACGTCACCGCAAACAAAAATATTCGGATAATTGGTTCGCATAAAGCGATCCGAGGCAAGTCGCTTGCGATCAGTCACAGCAATACCCAGCTCTTCGACCCCAAAACCATCAATATTTGACTGCCTTCCGAGCGCGACCAGAACCTCGTCAAATTCAACTTCTTTGATCCCAGATGGACTTTCACACCGTAAAAGCTTGCAACCATCCCGATTAACGAACTCGGTCGCCTTATGACTGACAAGCACCTCAATGCCTTCATCAGTAAACTTGTCTGCAACAGACGTTGAGACTTCTTCGTCTTCCCTTCCTAAGATTCTGTTCGCCATCTCGACGAGCGTTACAGTCGAGCCCAGTCTGTGAAATGCCTGAGCCAGTTCTGCTCCAATTGGTCCACCACCAAGAACCAAGAGCCTCTTCGGGCAAATCCTAAGCTCCCAAATATTGTCGGAAGTGCGATATCCAACCGTTTCAATTCCGGGGATTCTGGGAACAAGCGGGGTACCGCCGGTCGCGATGATGATGTTTTTCGTGGTTAAAACGCGCCCTCCAACTTTCACCTCATAAGGAGAGAGTATCTTCGCCTCACCTTCGATACACTCCACCCCTAATCCTTCGTAACGCTCTTTCGAGTCGTGGGGTTCAATTTTCGAGATGACCCGTTGCACCCGTTCCATGACTTCGGAAAACTCGAATTTCACGTCGATCGACTTCATTCCGAGATCTGAAGCTTTGTTTGCGAGTGCGACGGTCTTGGCCGACCGGATAAGCGCCTTGCTGGGAACACAACCGGTATTGAGGCAGTCCCCACCCATCTTATGCTTTTCGATAAGTGCGACTTTTGCCTTCACTGCCGCTGCAATATATGACGCTACCAGGCCACCGGAGCCAGCCCCTATCACGACTATGTTGTAGTCAAAGCTTCTCGGGCGGCGAAAACCCTTCATGATCTTTCTTGCCTTCGTCAGCTCAACTAGTCTCTTCGCAACGATTGGGAAGATACCCAACAGAGCAAACGAGACTAGCATCGCCGGAGACATGATTCCTTTTAGCGAGTCAATCTTTGCAAGCTGTGTTCCTGCGTTGACATAAACAGCAGTGCCCAAAAACATCCCAATTTGGCTAACGAAAAAAAACCGCGCCGTTGAGATTGGCGTCAGACCCATCCCAAGATTGATCACGAAAAATGGGACAATCGGAACTAACCGCAGTGTAAACAGGTAAAAGTCGCCGTCGCGCTTAATGCCTTCGTTTAGGGAGGAAAGCCTTTCTGCGAAACGCTTCTGAACAGCGTCCCTAAGAAAGTAGCGAGCCATCAAGAAAGCAACAGTAGCCCCAATAGTACTGGCGAAGGATACAACAACTAGCCCAGTCCAAAATCCGAACAGCGCTCCGCCGGCAAGAGTTAGGACGGTCGCACCCGGAAAGGAAAAAGCTGTCGCGACGACATACACAGCGAAGTAGACAAAAATGGAGAGCCATAGGTCACTCGCATAAGCCGCTGCAAGATCTCCCTGCCTTTCCTTTAGGAAAGCAATTGTCAGGTATTTGCCGGCGTCAAAGTA
>JBGSJT010000017.1:0-40778 GCA_041741715.1 Pirellulaceae bacterium
TAGCTAGAAAGACTCAATTCCGGTCTTCTTCCTAGCCACTCGCTACTAGCCACTCGCCACTTTAATTTTCTCCCCCAAAAGGAATCACGGATGATCCGCCTTGCCCTGTGCGCTCTGATCGCCATTGCTACCTGCGTTCCCAATTCTGCCGATGCGCAGATCTTCAGTCGACTTAAACAGCGACCTCAGGCTACCCCCCAGACCTGCCCTGGTGGTGTCTGCCCGGTGCCTTTACCACCCATCGTTAGCCAGCCCGCCGTCATAACGCCCATCACGCAGACCGAAAGCCATGTCCGCGTTCCGTGTGCCACCTACCAGTTGCTGCTTACGCCTCTTCAGGACGATCACAAAGCGATAGACATCACGGCTGCACCCATCATGGAGCTGGGAGACGCCGAAGATCGATTCACTCGAGTCATTCGCGCAACCTGCCGAATCACCGTCTCTGGCATCTGCGGATCCGGAACTGTCGTGGGCCGCGATGCCGACGGCAACTCACTGGTACTCACCAACGCCCACGTGGCGGGTACCCAACGCGGCCGCACCGTCAACGTTGAACGCTGGAATCCAGACGGTAGCAGCGAACGCGGCACAGGTGCCATCATCACCGCCGGTTACGGACGCGGTCTGTCCGTCGACTTTGCTCTGCTCAAATGCTCTGCAGGCTTTGCCAAGGATGTTACGCCGATACCATTGGCAGACCGCTACCCAGACGCCAAAGCCGGAGTAACCACCTACGGTTGCCCGCGCTGCGAATGGCCCAGCCTGCAGGTGCTCAAGATCACTCGGAACGAAGGCCAAGTATTGCGCTGGCTCCCCGAGGCAATTGGCGGGCGCAGCGGATCCAGCCTGGTCGACCACACAGCGGCCGGTCCCCGAGTCGTCGGACTGCTGACCTGGGGCGGGGGCGGAGAAGGATTAGGACAATCGACACCGTTCCTGTTGGACGCCATGCGTGGCCAGCTCCCCAAATCATTCGAAGCGCTACCTAACGATGTGCATGAGCTCTCAAGCCCTACGAAGTTCAGAGTCATGCCCTGCAATTTGTACGGTGAACCGCTTACCCTGGCACAGTTGACACCTGTCAACAGCGACGGTGAAACCGACGGCAAAACCGACTCGCCCACGATCGATTCAATCATCGAACATGGCCCGGACGAACCTGCCGAAGATGGCGGATTCCTAGGACGCCTGCGACCTGGGGCAAAGCCCGACTCGGAATCGCCCAACCGCGAACCTTGGCGGCCGTTTGCAAACCTCAGTGAATGGATCCGCCGCGTGTTGATCACCCTGGCGATCGCCGCCGGTGCCGCCGCTGTGGGTTATGCCTTCGCGAAACTGAGGTAGATCATGCTCAGCCTCTTGATTGTGTTGTTTCTGTTGGCATACCTCTCGCGATTTCGATAGGGTCGGCAATGCTCTTGCGGCTGCGATTCCCTCTAGCGATAGTTTTAGTTTTCGCGCTGATGGCAGCGTTCGTAATCTCCATCAGAGACGAAATCGTGCAAGCGGGTGCATTGCGCTACGACCTGCACCTGTTGACCAGCGAAACGACGTTCCAAAATGTGGAGCGAATCCACCAACGCCTGTTCCGCACTGCCCAAGGCAGATCGTTAATTCTGGGCGACGATGAAACCTACACCCTCAGCGAATCCAATTAGCATGATGACTTTTGTGGGATGGATCCTATCATCGTGGCTGGCAGCCGACCTAATCGCTGGCTTCTGGCACTGGCTGGAGGATCGCTACTTCGACATAACCTGGCCGTTTATCGGCCAGTACATCGCCAAACCGAACGAACTGCACCACGAACAGCCGACGGCGTTCCTCTTCCAAACGTATTGGAAACGCAACTGGACCACGATTGTCCCGGCTGCGATCGCTGCCATGCTGTTTCCCAGCGGTTGGCTAGTATTCCTGTTCGTCAGCCAAGCCAACGAGATTCACGCCTGGGCTCATAGCAAAGGCAAAGTCTCGACGTGGGTTTCCGTCCTGCAAGAGACGGGCTTCCTCCAATCGCCGCTGCATCATGGCCACCATCATCGCAGCCCCTTTGAGATCAAATACTGTGTGATGAGCAACTGGCTCAATCCGTTGCTCGATCACTACCAAGTGTGGCGAGCCCTTGAACGATTTGTCGCCATGGCTACCGGTATTGAACCGAAGCCAGTGGCGCGACAGTAGCCGCCGATGCCTGAGCGGGCCAAGCGACTGAGTCGCACGCCTTCAGGCCGGCGCGCCCAGACAAGCGAACGCGGGCGACCCAACGCACACCAACGCGGATATGACAGACGTTGGCGCGCCGCCCGCCGTCGCTTCCTCGCTGACTGGCCCTACTGCCGACACTGCCAGGCTCGCGGCCTGGTGATTGCCGCCACGGTCGTCGACCACATTCGTCCCCATCGCGGCAACAAGGCCTTGTTCTGGCAATTGAGTAACTGGCAACCGTTGTGCAAGCGTTGTCACGACCGAAAAACGGCCGAAGAGAATAGAGGGGAGTAGCGAGTGGCGAGTAGCGAGAAAGACGCAATCTGATTTCCTAGCCACTCGCTACTCGCCACTCGCTACTGGCCCCCATGCCCAAAACCCGACGCGGCCGCAAAGCCAATACCAGCCCAGCGAAATCCACGGACGACGATCCGATCGTTGCTCCCGATCCACCTGAGGATCTAGGCGAGTTCGGAAAAGAGTACTGGCGCGAACATGCGTTGCTGTTGTGCCAGGCGGGCATTCTCACCCCGATGCACGTGCAAACGTTTCGCGTCTTGTGTGAGCAGTGGCAGACCTATCGCTCGCTCACGAAATGGCTCAGCGACGATCCCAGCCGCTACACGTTCTGTACGGATAAGGGCTACGAATCGGAGACGCCGCAGGTACGCCAGCGAGACAAAGCGCTGGATCAACTGCAAAAGCTGTGGTTGAAGTTCGGGCTAACTCCGCACGCTTTGGCTACGCTCAATAAACAACGCGGCAAGTACGTCAGTCAAATCCCCGCGATTTCGCAGTTCGCAAAGAGTAAGTACGAATGAAGTGCATAGCCGAAGCGCGGACATGGAAGCTTAGAGTGTGGGCCGACGACGATGCACCGTATGGTTCGCCCTACGAGTGGACCGCTGACATGCATTTCATCCGGCCCAGCGAGGTCGAGATTTACGGGTACGACAAGCCTATCACCCGCGCGATCTACGCGGCCGTATTGGCCGAGCTGCAGCGGCTAGGCATCACACGGTTTATGCGTGTGCGGTATGTCGACGGCGTACGTCGCGAGATTTGGCAATCGGTCATGAGCCGCGTGCAAGAGTTTTATAGAAAATAAACTTCCGATTGAACCCGCGCGCGGGCTACAAACAAAGTACCCCGGCACTGATGTTCTTTAAACTAATAGTGAACTGATGAAGGAATTCTCATAGTATGGCCGGACAAGTAATCAGCAATTACAAGCAGCTCGAACGATTGCTCCTTGATCTACCCGATTCCGATCCGGGTGGCGACGCCCTGTACTTCGACAACGGCGTACTGACGAAATCTGGAGTCGCAGTCGATCCCTCACTGATATGGGATTTTGCAGGCACCAAAGCATTGGCCGCGTCAGTCGGACCAACCCCGACGCTGACCAGAGCTAGCGTCGGAACTTATCTCAACGCCAGCGGGGTGATTGTCGAGGCGGCAATCGACACACCGCGATTCCATCACTACTACATTGGCGGACAAATAGTGTCTGCTGGGCTATTGCTAGAGCCAGAACGCGAGAACAAATTCATCGTCAGTCGCCTATTCACTAATGAGAATTGGGCAAAAAACAATGTCACGCTCACTGGAGGACAAGCAGATTTATACGGGGGCAGCGATGCCTTCCTAGTGACCGATTCAAATGATGGCTCAGCAGAGTTACATCGATGGTTCCAAGCAGTCAACGTCACTGATGGACTCCAATACTGTGCATCGATTTTTGTGAAGCCTGGGACGGTAAAGAAATTGCTGATGCAATGCGGCAACCCGTTAGCGTTCTATGTGATGTTCGACCTAGAGAACGGCGTAGCGGGTATTGATCCCTACTTTTCTGGTGTGGGAGAAATTGAAGAATATCCAGGCGGTTGGTTTCGTTGTTCTGATGTAGTAATAGCAACAGGAACAGGCGCACAGAACATTCAATTCTGGATGTCGAAAGGCGGCGAAGATTACCAGGGCGATGCTACAGGCACTATGACAATTGACAGTGCACAGTTCGAGCAAGGCGATGCACCGTCCATGCCAATCTATACAACTGCTCCAACGGTGACGCGTGCGGCTGATATCGTGTCTGTGTCCGGTGCACCATTCACTGGAATCTATACGCCACAAACCACCGCAGTTGTCGAGGTGCGAAAAGGGGTGCCGCAGAGTGGCCTGGTGCTTTCCATCGACGACACAACAGCAGATAACATGGCTGAATTGTCGTTGGTGAACAATCGCATGGTCGGAAGTATCGCATCGGGAGGCGTGGGCCAATTATCGCTCACGTCGTCGGGCAAAGTATTGAGCGGAAGAACGACGGAAAAACTATCGCTCACGATGGAGGCCAATTCGGCAACAATCGCAAAGGCCGGATTAGTAGAGCCTACCGATACGTCTGTTACGCTGCCGGTTTCGCCGACACGGCTGCGACTGGGAGCCTTTAACGGATGCGTCGGCAAATTGACTTTGACGCCGCAACGCAAGTCGAATTCTGCTATGAGCACCGCGACTGCACCTGTGTTAATCACGGCACAGCTGCATAACCTGATTCTGGACGGTAACAGTCTGACGTCGGGCTTTGGTTCTCCTTTAGATTCTAGCTACCCAGCACAAATGATGAAATTGCTCGGTGACGTTTACCGTCACGTAACGGTGCATATGATCGCAGTCGGTGGACAGCGGACAACAGCGATGAATGCCGATCGTGTGTCACAAGTGAATCCACTGATCGTCGATGGGCATACGCTAATCGTAGCTTGGGAAATCACGAATCATTTAGTCGATCTTGTAACGGCCCGTACCGCAGTCGATGAAATGTGGGTCTACTGCGATGCGGTGAGGGCTTTAGGCGCAAAGGTAATTGTGCCTAACGTCCTGCCTCGTGTGGAGGACGGCACGATAATACCGGCTGGCTTCAACACTTCGAGGGCTTCGGCTAATGGATTGCTCGCCGCAGAGTGGGCCAGTCATGCCGATGGGTACGTTGATCTTGCTGCAATAGGCACCATCGGTGACGACGCCGACGCGGCTGACACAAACTACTACACGGACGGCTCTCACATGACACCCTCTGGGTACGGCATTGTGGCGGCTGCGATTAAAACAGCGGTTGAAACTCTTGTAGCTGCTTGGTAATCGTCACCCTTCTTAAATCACTTTCATAAGGAACGCTAGATGCGTGGCAACGGACAATCGGGCACTGCCCATGACTTTTTCTGTTTCAACGCGGCTGGCGCGGTATGGAATGGTGCAGCGTTCGTCGCCTGGTCCGACGGCGATTACGTCTCTTATCGAATCGCTGCTACCCAGGTTGGAACGTCAGGAAGATTTACTGCCACCGCGCCGGCAGGAACAGCCAGCTACGAGCTGCGAGTCCGCGATGCAACGCTAGCAGATAGCTACGTGGTCTGGGCCGGAGATGGTCCGCGCGAGACGTTGACCGTGGTTGAGGACACTGAGTCGGCATTAACCGTAGATAAGAGCTAGAACCATGTTATTTGCACCGAACTTCTTCGGCGGCGGCAGTGGCAGCCTGACCGCAGTGCAAGATTTGCTCGAAGCAGACCAAGTACTCGAGGACGTGAGTGGCGTCCGCAAACTGAAATATTACAAGCGCGGGACAACCGACGAGCTGATCCCAGCTAAGACCGCCAAGCAAACTGACGGTTCTGATTTGACCGATCCGACCACACAGCGCCTGGGCGGCTACAGGGAGTAGAGATGACCTTCGGCATCGGTATGAATTTCGGCGCTGGTGGCGTCGGCGGACAAGTGACAATCGTCAATGGCGTGTCGCGTTCAGTCCACTTGGAAATTGGTCAAACCGGATCGGTCCAAATCCCAGCGACCCAAAGCGACGGAGCGCCAATCGACTTCACTGGCAAAACGCTGAAGTTCGTCGCGACCGACTACCGGAAGGCGACCGTACTGACGGTGCTCGATGGCGGAATTACTAGGGCAAGTGGAACCTTTACCATTCCGCTCAATCTCGATACGACCGCAAAGAAAAGAACGCTCCGCTGGCGGCTGCTGGAAGTGACCGGCGGCGGCGAAGTTGAAATCCTGGAAGGATTGTTCCCGGTTTATTAGTAGGTAGAAGCTAGAAAGGCACGGCAGCCAATTGCTAAGTCAAGACGCAAAAGCACGACAAAACTACTCGAAGCGATCGCGTTGGCTAAACGCGATGGCTGGTATCGGTACCTGCGTCAGGGCGAAGGCGAAGAGGCGGATGAACGTGCACTGCTGGCTGGCTGCTACTTCGATCTGCATCGGGCAGACCATTGGCTATCCTTCGCTGACAAATACGGCACACTGACCGAAGGTGCTTGGAAAGGCAAGCCGTTCCCCTTGCTCGACTGGCAAGCCACCAGTACGGCCCGGCTGTTCGGCTGGCTCAAGCACTCGCCCGAGTGGGGCTATGCGGTCAGGCGCTTCCGATACTTTTATCTGGAGGTGCCGAAAAAAAACGGCAAGACTCCGCTGCTGAGTCTGATCGGAAACTACCTACTATTTGGTGATTCATGGGATCGACAAATCAACCTGTACCTGGCCGCGACGACGCGCAAGCAAGCCGAACGCTGCCTGATTCACGCGATCCGGCAAGTCAAAAATGCACCCGACCTGATGGCGGCTGCCGCTGTGAAAAAGCTGGAGGGGTTCAACTCCATCGAGTACGGGGACAACGTGTGGAACGTCGTAGCGGCGGACCCGGATAGCGCGGACGGTGTCAATGGCCATTGTCTGGCGGATGAATTCCACCGCTGGCGTGGATTTGAATTCTACAACGCTCTGCGATACATGATCGCCTCGCAGCCCGAAGGGGTGTTTGCCGCGATCACCACCGCCGGAAGCGACCTAGAAAGTCCCTGCCGAGCGGTCCACGACAAAACAAAAGCGGTAAACGCTGGTCGACAAATCGACGAAGCTCACTATGGCGAGATCTACGCAGCCTCACCCGATGACGATCCCCACGACGAAGCGACTTGGCTGAAAGCCAACCCTAGCCTGGGTGACAGCGCCGAACATCCGATCAAGCTCAGCACCTTTCGGCAGGACTACGAAGCGGCCAAGACCACACCCAGCGAATGGCCCGCGTTCCTACGCCTGCGATTGAATCTGTGGACGACCGCCGAAGCGGCCTGGCTCGATGAAGCTTGCCCACGTGGGATCTACGATTGGGACAGCGGCGAAGTCGAACGCAGCAAGCGTAAGGTCCGCATCGATTGCTACGAGGACTTTTCATTGGAGAGTTTGACTCGCAACGCGAATTCCAACGATGATGATGACGACGAAGAAGCGCAGACCAACGCCAACGCGTGGATGGGAATTGACCTGGCTAGCGTCCGGGATACCTGTGCGGCCGTAGTCGCCATCCGCCGCGACGATGGAACCATTTGCGTGGTCCCCTATTGTTGGCTGCCTGAACGCCAGGCCGAGCGCGAGAACAAACGCGTCCCCTATCGCCAGTGGGCCGAAGCCGGACACATGCGGCTGACCGGTGGCGAAGTCGCAGATTACAACGTGATCTTCGAAGACATGTGCGCCCTAGTGAAAATGTTTGGCGTGTCGAAGTTCTTCTACGATCCGCTATTCCAAGCCGAGTGGCTAACACAGCGGCTGGAAGAGGAAACCGGCTGCCAGCGAATTGAGTTTCCTCAGACGATTGTCCACTACGGGCCGGTGGTAAAGGACGTGGAGCGGTTGATTATCTCCCACGATATCCGACACAACGGCAATCCAGTCATGACCTGGCAGATCGCCAACGCGAAGGCCAAGACAAACCCCAATCAAGACAAACGCCTGGTCAAGCAGAAGCAAGGCGATTACCGCAAGGTCGACTTAGCTCAAGCGATGTTGATGGCCTTGCATGACGCAGTCACTGGAGTCGATGACCAAGATTGGTATGACGACCCCGACATGGAAGTCGAGATTATTTAAGGAGCGTCGAGTAGCGAGTAGCGAGTAGCGAGGAAGCAACATTGCATTTCCTAGCCACTCGCTACTCGCTACTCGCTACTAATAAATGGGCTACTGGGCAAACGTAACCAGCGCATTACTCGGACGCCAAACCGCGAACGAGTCCGAGACCCGCGCGTCGATCGAAGATCCCAGCTCAAACGTCTGGGATGCGGTTCGCGATTTGGATTCAATCGAATCCACGTCGGGTGAATCGGTATCGCCCAAGAAAGCACTGTCGATCCCCGCCCTCTACCAGGCCGTGTCGATGATCTCTGGAGACGTGGCCAAGATCCCATTGGCGGTTTACAAGCGCCGGCCCGATGGCGGTCGCGATCTGATGCGCGACCACCACGCGTTTCGCTATGTCAATCTGATCGGCATGACCAACCCCGAATGCAACGCCTACAAATTCTGGCGGCGGCTGATGGTATCGGCCTTGCTATGGAACAACGGTTACGCGTGGATCGATCGCAATGGCCGAGGGGAAGTACTCGGACTCTATCACTTGCTCCCCGATCGCACGCGTCCTGTGCGTCTGAAGGGCCGCATGTTCTTCATGACTGAGGTTGGCGGCAGAATCGAATACTTGCCCGCCGATGATGTGTTCCACTTGGAAGGCCTCAGCCTGGACGGCTTCCAAGGCGAAGAGCTAATTCGACTGTTCCGCGACCTGTTCGGCCAGGCAATTGCCAAACGCAAATTCAGCAGCAAATTCTTCAGGAACAATATGATGGCCGGTGGCGTGCTGGCTGTCCCTCCCGGAGCGAAGCCTGCCACCGTGAAAAAAGTCCAGGCCGGACTGCAACAAAAGTACTCTGGCACCGAGAACTCGTTTCGGACGTTGGTCCTACGCGACGGCTACAAATGGTTCTCCACTCAGATCGACCCACAAAAGGCGCAGCTGCACGAATCGAACGAACAGGACGCCCGCGACGTGGCCCGGCTATTCAATCTCCGGTCCAGCCGCCTGAGCGTCGAAGGATCCAGCAGTTACAACAGCGACGAAATGGCCATGCGTGATTACCACGATGGCACGCTCAGCCATTGGTTGATCGGCAGCCGCTGCGAGGCGAACGCCAAACTCCGCACACCGCAGGAAATCGCCGAGGACCTGGTCTACTTCGACTACAAAATCAACGCCCTGCAATGGGCCGATGCCAAGACGCGGGCAGACATCGCCAGCGCGGGAATCCAAAACGGACGGTGGAGCCCGAATGAAACCCGCGAATGGGAAAACATGAATCCCTACGATGGTGGCGAAACTTTCTATCGACCGCTGAATCTATCACCCGTCGGGAGCGAACCGAACGACCCGTCGGCTGGCGACCAGACGTCTGGCACACGGGGAAGCGCCGTGGACCTGGACGCCGCTGGCCGACTTGCCGAAGCGACCTTTGAGCGAGCCCGCAACCGCCTGCGGATCAAGCTTGATCGAGCCAAAACGCCCGATGCAAAGCGATCTACGATCGACGCCGAAACGGAGCCAATGCGATTGATGATCACCGATGTCTGCGAGCTGCTCGGGATCGACGCCGATGTCAAACTTCGCGAACTACAAACGGAGGCTGCCCAGACATGAGCGTACCAATTGAAAAAACGCGAACCGGCTATCGGATCCAGTGCCCGCTGTGCAAAAGACAGCATGTGCTCGAACGAGTAGCCCCCGACCAATTCATGTTGGATGACGAGCCAGAAGACCAATTCCGGATCGAACACGGCAGCATTGTCGTTCCAGACTGGGTATGCCGTAACGTGGAATGCTCCAAGACCGCCCGCCTGCGTTTGCCTGGCTGAAACAAAACCGCAAGTTTGTAAAGCTAACTTGCCAATTACTGAAACGATAAGGGAAATAACTGATGCAAAAACGAGCTGGATTTAGCCGACCAACCACCGACGGCCGCGAAGTGCGACAACTGCGGCGCGAGCTGTCAGCCGTCCGCCGTGAGACCCGCGCCGGCGCAGAAGCCGGTAGCGTAATCCGTGGTATTTCGGCCGTGTTTTATAACGCCGCAGATCCCGGTACCGAGTATTGGTTATGGGACGATATGGTTGAAAGGCTGATGCCTGGCTGTTTCGATCGCGCGATCAGCGAAGCGCACGACGCGCGCGGCTTGTTCAACCATGACTCCAGCCAATTGCTGGGACGTGTCTCCAGCGGAACATGCCGCCTGTCACTCGATGCGACTGGCCTGGCGTATGAGATCGACGCCGATCCGAGCGACCCGGATCATCAACGCGTTTGCGCCAAACTCGATCGGGGCGACGTGACCGGTTCCAGCTTCGCCTTCATCGCTCGCTCCGTCCGCTGGACTGAGCAAAAGATGGATGATGGGAACTATCTCTATATCCGCGAAATTCTCGACGTCGATCTGTATGACGTCGGGCCCGTAACCTGGCCCGCCTACTCTGGCACCACGGCCGGGCGCAGCCAGGAGCGCGACGCTGCTGGCGAGCTGGCCAGTCTGCGAGCTGAATACGCCGCCCAGCGTCCCGGCCGCGATGATGACGCGGTGGCCATGCGACTACGGCTACTCTCACTGGACGCCTAACGATGGCCGACATCTGGGGCTTTTCGAAAACGACTGCCGACCGGCTAGCCGCATTCGCCAACACGCCCAAGGAGATTTCCAAAGCTCGGACGCAGCTCAACCGCCAACCGCGTGTGATCGGTGGAGAATTGAGATTTTTCAAGCTGCGCGAAGACGTGATCGGCAGCGGCCGCGTCACGGTCTGGGCCCAGAATAGCGACGACACTGGCGCATCACTCGGCGGGCATACAGAGGTTGTCAGTTGGCTTGGCATCATCAACGGAGCCAAAGCCGGTTACGTCGGGATGTTCTCCTTGATCGATGGCAACTGGGAATTTGTCCAGGGAAACTGCGTTGTCCCCTGCGTCCCTACCGGGAGTATCACGGTAGGCAGTCCGCCGGGCGGTACCGTGGATGAGGCCTACGCGGGGCATACCGTCACTGAGACCGACACCAATTCCGATCTGGCTATCAGCGGATTGCCGCCGGGATTGTCAGAGACGGGTGGCGTCATTAGCGGCACTCCCACATCGGCAGGCACCTACTACGCAATTGCCACGGCCACTAGCCCCAAAACCGGTGACGAAGAGAACGATTGCACGATTACCAAAATTGTGAAGATCGTGATTGCTCCGGCGGAAGAGGAGTAGCTGCGATGCCGCACAAACAACCGCAGCCCTGCGAGGCAGCATGTTGTACGCCGGGTTGCGATAAGCCAGTAGTGACGTGCGAGCTTTGCGACGGAACGTATCCAGCATTGCCGGCGTTAGACGCGTGCCAATACTACGAAGAGTTTGCAATCGCCAGAACGCAGCCTGCAACAGAGGTTGTCGTTACCGATCCGTTTGGCTTCGGTTGGGGCGGTCCTTACTCAATTCCGTGCGGCACCCCAACCGTGCTGGTCGCCGAACGCACCTACACCGCTCCAGCGTACAACGCTGGGGTGGGCGTTGGGCGGATCAACAAAGTCAGGACAACACTCACGCTCGATCATGCAGTTGGGACGATTGAATCATTAGCATTTGCTGACTTTGCGGGAGGAACCACGGCATGGCTAAGCCGCACGTTATACAGTCGCCTGCCCACGACAATCGAAATCTGCGAACTACCTTATACCGGGCTGATTGGTCCGGTCAACATCGTTGATCTTGGGACGTTTTTCAACAGCGCTACTTTTTCAAACGGGGCTTGGGATATTGACGATTGGATTCTAGCGTTCGGCTTCGATGATATTAGGACGCTGACAATTGCCTAGTACTACCACATTGCGATGGACGGTCACCAATGCTGTTGAGGCCTGGATCGAAAAGACGTGCTACGTCTACTACGGGACAGGAACAACCATAATCGACATAGAGTTGGACGTTGACGGCAATGCAACAGGATTGATTGTAGAAGACCCCTACTGCACATACCGGATCATAGCCGTCAATGAATGCGGTGAGGTTTCTACTAGTTGTAGCCGAACTGGACCCCCGTGCTTTGGTGGTTGCTTGGTCGCGCCGACAGCGACTATTTCCGGCTCAGAGGCTGCCACATCTCCAGTCACGCCTGTAGTCGATGGCACCTACTCGATAGTCAATGAGGACCCATACACATGCACGGACGAAATCACGATCTACAATTCCGGCGGAATGCTGATCCGTCTGTTCACGACCCAGCAGACATTGCTTGTCGGCCCCGATATCGTTTATCGACTCTATGCGCTATTGCTCTACGAATGGAGTGTCGGCATTCAGGAATGCGGCTACTTCTTCGAGTACGAAATTCAGCTGGCCGAATCATTGGGTTGCCCTGCTGGCAATGTAGGGATTACTTTTCTTTCGCGTGGATGGGCGAGTTACGGCGGTTTCCCGGACAATGGCCCATGCGAATCCGGAGCTGACATAGACACCATAGCCATTCCCGTAATGACATTCGAGTACTGATGATGATGAGATGCGAATGCGGGCAAGTAGCTGTTTTTATTCAAGATGCAGTTTATATCTGTAAATCTTGCCGGGAGACAGTTGAGTACAAACGCAAAGAGTTTATTTCGCATTGGCCCGCCCTCCACCAATACCCCGTCGATCACGCTGACGATTGGTCGACGGGCGCTGCCAAGGCATTTTACAGCCAATGGGATTCGGAGATTCCAAGCTACGGCTGCTCGTGCGAATCGAACTGGCGCGACTACACTGCGAAACATCCGCCAGTGTTTACGTCACCGAAAGAGTTCTTTGAGTGGAGCATCGAGGCCCATAACCACGTATCGACGCACCATGCGACCCCGCGCAAGTTGCCGATGAGTCAGCGCGAGGCTGAAGGACTCTACCAAGCTCCGTGGATTACGCGCCAGCCACGCGGGATGATTACCTTTGCGGTTGGCGATCACTTGCCTGTGCTCGACATCACGCTACCCGCGATGCGAGCCTACGCACGGCGTGTTGGTGCGGAGCTGATTGTGATAACAGATGACTTGCGGCCTGACTGGACAATGGCCAACAAATGGCGAGCCAGTAGCTACGCCTGGCACTTTGACCGACTGCTGTGGGTCGACTCGGATATCGTCATCAAGCCAGACGCGCCAGACATCTTCGACACCTACCCCAGCGGATTCGGCATCTGTGACGAAAAAAAGAACTACTACCAACGCGAAACCTGGTATGAAACGGAAGTCGCTCAGTTACTCGCCAGTCAAGGTATCGCGCACGAACTGAATGTCTTTCCCAATAGCGGCGTAATGTTGTATGGTCCTGAAGACATCGACCTCTACCGCGAACCCCCCAAGCCGTATCCCATGCATTGGTGTGCAGAACAGCACTGGAGCAGCTACCAACTCGATACCCACCGCGAAAGACTGACGCTGATGGATGATCGCTGGAATTGGGGTTACATCGGCCCGCATTGGTGGAGTGGATTGGACGCTGCCTACTTCATCCATTTGAACGGCTGCAAGCCACTAGACCACCGACTCGAATTGGCCCGCCGTCTCATCGCCGGCGACTATTCGCGGATTGAGGAGCCGCAAAACGAATGGCGACCACCAAGATTGTCATAGGCTGCACGCCACGAACCGGCTCCAATCTCCTACAGGACTCGCTCGCCAAACATCCGTCTGCGATCGACGCCGGAGAGATATTCCAAATCCCGATATTCCGTCGACCGATCGTACAACGGATCGTCGACCAGGGCCGCGATCCGCTCGCAGAGTGCAATCTGTTCAAAGTCTTCAGCTCGCACCACACAGCCGACGGCTTCCAGCGACTCGTCGACTCGGCCGACGTGTTGATCTACCTCTTTCGAATCAATCGGCGAGCTCAACTAGAATCCTGGCAGAAGGCCTGCGAATCTGGAGTATGGATCGCTGGCCAAAAGAATCCCTACTGTGTGCCGTTCCCGAGCGATACCGAAGAGCAAATCGACCGCGCCGGAAGGCTGTTCGGGAATCGAGCTAACTACCACCTGGCTTATGAGCACATGATCAACAATTGGGATGTGCATATCGCCGCCATCTTGCAATTGGCTGGCTGGGATCCTTGCCCGCTCGCCAAGGTGCACCAAAAGCAAAGCTAGCCCCACCTAGCCTCTAGCCGCTAGCCACTAGCCTCTAGCTGCACAGCGGGAAATGGCCAGGGGCTGGGCTATAGTTTCCGCTTACCCCGGCGCTTCCCCGTGGGTCGGACGTCCAGACGCCGACTACTCTCGGGAGTCAGCCTCTACGCTTTGTCGGCGTCTATACGCGACGAGCCCCAGGGACAAACGGTTTCACGCTCGTCGCCTCTTGAGCAGGCGACCCCAACCCTACTTCACCGATCAGACAAAGGATTGTCGCAATGAGCAAAAAGCTCACTCTGTCCCAGCTCCGCGAGAACAAGGCAAAATTCGCCGCCGAAATCCGCAAGCAAGCAACGGCCTACGATGAACGCCGCGCCGCCGAAAAGGACGCCTGGCCGGATGAAACTCGCGCCGCTTGGACTTCGATCAACAAAGAGTATGACGAAAACGAACTGGCTCTGATCGATGCTACCAACGCCGACGAAATCCGCAGCCGTGTCGAGCAGCTCCGTAAGGACGAAGAACAATCCACTCGAACTGGTCACAAGCCCGGACTCGACGATCGCCTCCCCGGCGAAGATCGCTCCTACGGCGATGCCGGACTGGACCGCGACGAAGCCAAGGAATTAGCGCAGCGGCAAAACGACAAGCGTCTGTCGTTCCGCGCCTGGATGCTGGCGGAAGCTGACGAGCTGATCACCGACGAAATGCGAGAGGCCTGCGAACGAACCAAATTCTCTTCGCGCCGACAAAGTACCGTGGTGGGACTGCTCAACACCCGCAGCTACCGTGTCCTGCAACGGTCGCTAGCTCACATGAGCCCCGAGGAGCGCCAGCTGGCCGTCGAGTCGGGTGAGACTCGCGCCCTCTCGAAAGTAACTGCCACCGCTGGTCCGGAGCTGGTTCCGCAGACGTTCGTCAACATGCTCGAAATGGCCATGCTGGCCTACGGCGATATGTTGACCTACGTCGATACGATCACCACCGCTGCCGGCGAAACGATGAATTGGCCAATCAGCGACGATACGGCCAACGAAGGTGCCTGGGTAGCCGTCGAAGGCGAAGACACGCAAACGATTGGCGAACCCAACCCAGCATTTGCACGCCTCGCCTGGGGTGCCCACGAGCTGCACAGTAAGTGGATCAAGGTCCCGATCGCGCTGAACGAAGATTCCATGTTCGATTTGGAAGTGATTCTGGCGACGATGATGGGCGAGCGTCTCGGACGCTCAATCAATGCAGCCGCGACCGTCGGCACCGGTACTGGGCAGCCGAAGGGAATTACCCTGGACGCCCCGCTGGGCCATACCACCGCAGCCGTCGCCGCGATTGCTTATGACGACGTGGTCAGACTGGAGCATAGCGTTGATCCCGCCTATCGTCCTGATTCGCAGTTCATGTTCCACGACTCGATTCTGCAGTACTTGCGATTGCTGAAGGACGCTGAAGGTCGCCCGCTGTGGCAAACCTCGATGCGTGACGGAACTCCCGATCGATTGCATAATCGACCATATGCCTACAACCAGTCGATGGCCTCGACTGTGGCGACTACCAACTTGACGATGCTCTTCGGGCGCTTGCGCGATTACAAACTCAGGCGTGTCAACGGAGTGCGGATCATCCGCGCTACGGAGCGTTTCGCAGAAAAGCTGCAAGTCGGCTTCCTGGGTTACATCCGTGTCGACGGCAAACTGTTGAGGCCAACCGCAGACGCCCAAGTGTCCGTAAAGAAGATGGTCCAGGCGTAGAGTAGCACGACAGTCACCTGTCGTAGCCCACCAATACCCCGCAGCCAGCCAGTGGTTTCTACCGCTCGCTGGCTTGCGGCAATGACAGACGGATTGCAAACAGGCGCTCGCAAGGATGCGGAAGTACAAATGGCTCAAGTAGTAATGCTAACCGCCTTGGCAGGCGAGAACCTCGACATTGTCCCCGGCGACATCTGCGAATGTTCCACCGAACAAGCCAACCGCTTTATCGCCTTTGGCTACGGCCGAGAGCTGAACGGGAAAGCCGACCTAGAGCGACCCTTGAAATACCTGGAGCCAGTCGCGAAGCCTGCCTCCCAACCCAATTCACCGCCAGCCAAGGCCCCACGCCGGCGCGGCAAACCAAAGGATGCTCCTCATGGCGAAGGAAGCCAAGGCGAAGAAGCCGACGAAAGCTGAGCTGGCCCGCTACTGCGAATTGAAAGAGCGGAAGCGTTTACTCGAGTCAGAGGCTCGCAGCCTCGAAACCGAGATCAATCAGCTATCCGATCTAACCATGAGCTACATGGAAGAGATCGAAAAGAACGCTGCCACCATTCACGGCTACCGTGTGACGATCGAGGAAGGCCGCGCCTACGTCGCCTGGAAAGATCAATTTGTCCGCGTGGCCGGTGGCGACGCAGCCGCCCAGATCGCGGCCAATGCTCCCCGACCACCCAAACTCAACGTGCTCGCTCCAGCTTAGATGCTAGATGCTAGATGCTAGCAGCTAGAAAAGCATACGATCGCCCTCGCATTTCCTAGCTTCTAGCCACTAGTCACTAGCCGCTGTCATGAGCAAATACGCCGATCGCTTCCGCTACGCCTTACGGCTGATCGTGCCGCCTAGCGAGGACGTGATTTCGCTCGAGCAGGCACGCCGCAATTGTTCGGTCGACGGTGACGATCACGACGAAACGCTGGTCGACCTGATCCAGCAAGCCCGAAATTACTGCGAGGAGCAAACCGACGTTTGTCTGCTCACCGCCACTTGGGAAATGACTTTTGACGCGTTCCCCTGCGGTGCCAAGCCGTTGGAACTCCCACGCTGGCCCGCTCAGTCCATCGACTCAGTGACCTATATCGACTCGGCCGGTGACGAACAAACGATCGACTCGGACGATTTGAAGCTGCGGATCGATGACCTAGGCCGTGGACGCCTGGCGACGGTCGGTTGGGCCAACTGGCCCAGCACACGCAGCACACCCGACGCCGTTCGCCTGCGGTTCCTGGCCGGTTGGACGACACCCGAGGCCGTACCCGCCGTCTGGACTCGAGCTCAATTGATGCTCGTCGCCTGGTGGTTTGAACAACGCGAAGCTGGAGTCTACGGATCGGCAGCCAAGGCCCCGATCGGTATTGACGACTTACTCGCCAACGCCGCCGCAATCGACGACTTTGAAGACTTTGACTTGGGGTAACCGTGGCCGCATTCAACCGCATCGGACGCCTACGCCACCGCGTAACGCTGCAGCAACAAACCGCTGCCTACGATGCGCTAGGCAGGCAGAGCCGCCAACCGACCCAATGGACCAACGTGGCCCAGCTATGGGCCGAAGTCCGTGAACTGAGCGGCAAAGAATCCGAGCGAGCCAAGCAGATGGCAGCCGACGCCTCCCACTCCGTCACCATTCGCCACCGCGCCGGCGTTAGCAGCCAAAACAGAATACTGTTTCGCGGTCGCGCGCTGGAAGTAAAAGCTGTTCTCGACGGTGACAGCACCCAGCGTGAGCTATTGCTGCTCTGCGGAGAGGATCGCTCATGAGCTGGTTCGACTTGCCGAAGGAGCTACGTTCACGACTGCTAGCGGTCCCCGCGATCGCGGACGCCATCGACCAACGACTCCATTACCAAGAGCTACCCCAGGCCAGTGCCTACCCGCACGTCTGGTTCACGCGCAGCAGCCGCGACGAAACGAACTGTATCGATGGCTCACCCGAGTTGATCGTCGAACGTTTTAGTTTTGAGATCGTCAGCGACTCGGACGCAGAGACTTTGGTCGACGCCCTCGTAGACACCCTCACCGAATTCGAAGGGGACGTCGGCGACAAATACATTCAGCTTGTCGAAGTTGAAGACGCGGACGACGACTACATTTTTCAATCGGTTGGCGAAGGCGAACCTGACTACTTGCACGCCCTACGCGTGGCTGTGTATGGACTGGATCAATAACCAAGTAAGGAGGCAGGGATGCCACGCAAGAGACTTGGCCATAAGGCCGTAATTAAACTCGACGGCACCGCTATCGGTTGCGTCCGTGGATTCACTCCACCAGAAAAATCACGTGACGAAGTCGAGGTCACTTGCCTTGGAGATTCCGTACAGGAATATCTCGACGCCGATCCGCCCAACGCCGGGATGCTCAAGCTCGATGTGGTCTGGGAGCCAGGCGATATCAACAGCCAACTGATCGATACTCTGTTCGACGATCCCGACGCCGAAGATCGTGAGGGTGCATTTACTATCGAGTGGGCCATGTTCTCACCACTTGTTACCGACACCTTCAGTGGTCGTGTGTTGAAACTGACCCCCACCGAAGTCAAGCAAAAGGACGTGATTGCTCGCTCTGTCGAGATCCGCTTGACCACTCCGATTACCCGCGTGGTCGCCCCATAACCGTCGGCTGACTCAATTCCCCAAAAACGACCGGAAAAGGATTTCCAATGAGCGGTACGCTCGAACAAAAGACCAAGGCCAAGGCCTCCAAACCAGCCACGATGAGCACAATGGACATCTTGCACGCCGATGACATTCTAGCTGGCGACAAACTGCGAGCTGTCGCGGTAGCCGTCCCAGAGTGGAAACCCGGTGGCCAAGTGTTCGTGGCTGAGTTATCCGCCGATGAGCGCGACCAATTCGAAACCGCCTGGGTCGAACACAAGGAACTGCGTGGCGAGGACGACAATGTCGGCTTCCGCGCCTTCACCGTCGCTTATTGCCTGTGCGACGAAACCCGTTTCCGCATGTTCGGCGGTCGCGAAGCCGACGCCGCCGAAACCATCGGCAAACGTAACGGCAAAGCGACTAGCCGCCTATTCAATACGATCAGCCGCATTAACGGCCTGACGAAGGCAGATATCGACCAGCTCGAGGGAAACTAAGAAGCGACTCGGCACGCGAGCGCCGTTGGCAATGGCGCGTCGCGCTATCTCTGGGCTATCCGAGTCGCACCGCCTGGCTGAAACAATTGAGCTCCCGAGAGTATGCCGAACTGGTGGCCTTCGCTCGCCTCGAGCGCGTTGGCCTGGAGCGTACCGACCTCTACGCCGCCGCCTCATCAATGGCCGAACCAGGCGTCTTTTGTTTCGAGCCCGAGCCCGAGCAGACCGACGAAGACCTCTTCGCCGGATTCTCCGCCATCGTAACCACCTCCGGAACGACTATATCCAATGGCCAACGCAGTGGTTGTAACTGGCAGCGCGGAACTGAACGCGAAACTAGCGAAGCTCAAGAGCGCCCAAGCGAAAGCAGCGATCCGCAAGGCCAGCCGTGAAGCCCTCCGCCCTGTAGCCGTTGCCGCGAAGGCCAACGCCCCCAGACGATCCGGGCGATTATCCCGGTCGATCAAAGTAAAGGCTCTGGAGCGCTCCCGTATACGGATCGGATCGCGAGTGACGACCGGCGAGGACGACAGTCAGTTCAAAGGTAAGCAGTTCTACGGTGGAATGCAGGAATATGGCTGGAAAGCTGGCCGGCGCGTGCGAAACGTGGAGCTTGGAGCTGTGCGAGGCGCGAAACGAACCGAATCGCAGAAGGCCGAAGCGGCCAAACGCAACAATTCGCGACCGCAAATCTCAGGAACGCGGTTCATGAACCGCGCGGCTGAGAGCAAAAAGCAATTGGCTTTGAGCATTTACAAAGCGGAAACAACGCGTTGGATCGAAGAATTCGCACGCAAAGCATGAAGTCGAGCCATAGGGTAGCGTTCAAATGTCAATTATCGCCGTACTAGATATCCTGCTAGGTGCCCGCACAGAGAAACTGGACGCGGGACTCGACCGATCTAAGGCCAAAGTCTCGAAGTTCAAGGACGATCTGGTCAGTCGCTTGCCCGGAGGCGGGTTTCTAAATCAGGGTGCCAGCACACTAGCCAACTTTGGTCCGGCTGGCCTCGCAGCCGCTGGTGCCGTGGCCGCAGTCGGCGCTGCTGCAGTTGCCACAGGAATCGCGATTGCGGGAATACGCCAGCAACTTGGCGCTATCGATGAAATTGCAAAGAGCGCTGACAAAGCCGGTGTTAGCTTTCGTGAGATGCAAGCATTTCGACTAGCCGTCGGTGAATCAACGGGGCTCGGTGCGGAAACAGCGGACAAAGCACTTTCGCAGATGCAGGTTCGCCTCGTTGAAGCGCGTAAGGGGACCGGACCTCTCAAGGAACAACTGGACAGGATCGGACTCGACGCTGGCAAATTGATCGAAGCCGGGCCAATCGAGGCGATAAAGCAACTGAGCGTGGCCACAAAGAGCATGAAAAGTCCGACTGACCAATTGTCGTTGGCCTATGACCTGTTTGGAGGCAAAGCGGCCGGCTTGGTGACCACCTTGCGCGCCGGCCCGGATGCACTGCAGGAAGTAGTTGCTTGGTCCGACAAAATGGGCCTGTCGCTGAGCCAAGCACAGGCAAAACAAGTCGAAGCTGCGAATGACGCTTGGGGCCGCGTGAAGGAGATTTCGACCGGCGTATTCCGACAACTTGCGGCCGAAACTGCGCCTGTTTTGAAGGTAATCTCTGACGAAATACTTGGCGTCGCGGGGAGCTTTGGAGGCCTACAAACGATTCTTCCGGGAATCGTTGACGGCGTCACGATGTTTGCCGGGGCTATCTATGACGTATTCGAACTATCAACTGCTGTAAGCCGCGTCTGGCTGAAGATTCTCAGCGGCGATTTCGCCGGGGCTGGCGACACTTTGAAGTCTGCCTTCGACTTTGGGACTGGCAGCGAGTGGGTAGCCAAGGTGCAAGCGGCCAGAGCTGCAGCCGAAGAAGCCGCCAATAAACCATTGGGCGGCGATGTGGACGTGACTGCTATCGAAGCCCAACGTGAAGCCTCTGAAGCAGCCAAGAAAGCAGCCGAAGAGAAAGATCAAGCGGCCCAAAAATTGCGTGACAGTGTGCGTCAACGACTTGGTGGCCTGCGCGAAGAGATAGTCACACTTCGTCAAGGCGCAGAAGCCGTCGAACGCATGCGATTAGCTCGCCAGGGTGCCACTGACCAACAACTCGCTGGCTTCGATGCCATGCAGCGCGAAAAGAAGGAGCTCGAAGAACTGCAGGGAGCAATGGAGCGCGGAGCCGCGATCCGCGAACAGTTCGCGACGCCACAACAGAAGTTCCAAAAGGAACTGACCGATCTTCGCGGCCTACTAAACGTGGGCGCCATCGACTTTGGTACATTCGCCAGCGCGGCCCGAGAGGCAGCAACGAAGTTCGGAAAGCAAGACGACAAACAACGCGATACGCCACCGCCGTCGTTTGGCGCGCTCCAAAAGGGAAGCGTCGAAGCATTCTCCGCTGCGCTCCGCAATCAAAAGGCCGGTGAACAACAGACGCTCCAAAAGGAAGGTAACAAACTCCTAGCAGCGATCAACAACGGTATCGCCCAACTAGCCCAACAACGTGGGCAGATAGTCCACAGCGCGGGATAACAAAAAGGATCGGCAAGGATGCCAACCATTAAAGGCTACCGCCAGGCAAGCGAGCTGTCCGGCGCAATCGAGCTTGGCAGCGACAAAGTAATCTCGCGTTACGCTGTCGAGTACGTTGTCATCGCTGACAACGCCAGCCAAGGCCCGCTAACCATTCGCTCCACGGCTGGCCTCCCCAACGTCGGACTCGATACCTACACCTACAACGGCGAATCCGATACCACCGCAGTCTGCAAGCGCAAGACCCCTCGCAACGAACCAAAGCAACCACTCGTTTGGTACGTCCGTTGTGAATTCGACAACGATCCCAGCAGCCAAAGCCAAGAGAACGAAAGCGACGCCGGCAGCGCTACCGCCCGTCCCGCCACGATCGAATGGGATGCTGAATACGGCGAAGAGGTCATGTACCAAGACTTCAGCACGCCCGACCGCAAACCGATCCTGAATCCAGTCGGTCACCAATTCGACCCACCACCAACGCGCCGCATAATCTATCCGGTGTTGACCGTAGAGCGGTACCAGTCGACGTTTCTCCCCGCGACGATCCTGGCCTACACGGACCACGTCAACTCGCTCGCATTCTACGGCGCGTCACCTGGCAACGCCCTAATGACCAACATCCGCGCCCGCCAAGTCATCGAAGACAGCGTACAGCTCTGGCAAGTAACCTACCGCATCCGCTTTGCCGTCTCCCCCGACGGCTTCAATCTTGTGATCCTAAACCAGGGCTCTCACTACTACGATAACACTCTCACGATGAACCTGATCCCATTCATCGACGGCAATGTCCCCTACATCGGGAATCTGCTAGCCACTGGAGTCGACGGCACCGACGAACCTCCCGAGTACTCCACCTTCAAAGCCTACCCCTCCGCCAACTTCGCCACCCTCGCGCTCTAGCTGCTCAGGCCTCCGGATCCGCCGCCGATCGATCGACCGGCTGTCGACCGCCTAGCAATCTGACGGCTGGCGATCGCAACAACGCGGCGGCTGCCACGGTCGCCAAATCCGTCGGCTACGGGCCCGAGCCTACTGATCCGTCGGCTGGATCTCGAGAACCGCGTCCAAAACCGCTTGCCGTTCATGGTCTGGAAGAGCAGCCAGCGTCCTCGAGAGACGCGTTATCCGGCGGCGGACATTCTCCCGCTCTCGCTTGTCTCCCCCGACAAACCGTGCATCGTGCAGGACACTCGGCTTGGGATAGTTGCACCAAGCGAACTCCTTGCGTTTTTCCCCTGATCGCGCAACTGAGAAATACTCTACGACTCTCCAATCGTCCAGAGCATTGGCGTAGAGCTGCGACCAGTAACCGCAAAGCATGACAGGGCAGGGGAGCAACCGTACGATTCGCAATAGCTCTGCGTGCTGTTCGTCCGTCATTTCGTGACGATACATCGGACCGCTCGACCGCGTTCCCATCAGATACGGCGGATCCAGAAACACAAACCAGTTCTGGTACCGGGACTCTCGATCGACCGGCGGCGGATCCGTCGGCCGGTGATGGCGCGTCAATCCGAAAGTGATTCGCAGCCAGTCAAGAGAGTCGCAGTTGTGCAGCTCCCACAACCTGGCGGCGTCGCCATGTTCGGCGTCTCCGGCCGAGTACTCCGCCCACCAATCCAGCGGCGATGGATCCAAGTCGATCAGGACATTCCGCGCCGCTGGTTTTTTGAATTGTGCGATCGCATCGCGCCCGGCGAACCCGGCGACGTAAACTTCGTGCGGCGGAATTTCATTTATCAGGCGTTGGTAAACGCCCGGACCAGATTTGCCTCCCGGATATCCCATACTCTGCAGCGTCGCCGAAACCGCCGACCCTGGCAAGCCCACCCCCTATACCCCCCCCCCTAAAATTTCCTCCAAAAATGTGCGCGCTCGCAGCGGTCTCCCGTGTTTCCCTACCGCCAGATTTCGCCCCCCCTACCCCCTGGGGGCGTCTGCCAGACTTTAGCTATCGGGTTCATCCGACGGGTTGTTAATCAAATTGATTAACCTAATCAGTAGACTCTGAACGATCGGGGGCTGCCCATCAATATGTTGTTCGATGATTTCGACACAACGATTACGCTCGTTTTCTCGGGCTTGGTGGCAGGGGTCTTCTAATTGCTCTGGCGTCGACATAGTGATCCATCGCTGTTCTACTTCCGGACCGATGGCCAAGAGACTCCGCAGACGCAGCGATGCCATGTTGGCGGTAAATCTCGGTCGCGTGGGTTTTCCTCAGTGTACCAATTCCCATTCCCTTTAGTCGAGTGAACCCAAAGAGCTTTGCCGCGCGAGCGTAGAGGATGGACTCCCATCTACCAACGCCCCACTTGCAGAGTGGAAACACTCGATCGAATCCGAACAGCTGCAGCTCTTGCAGCGATGGCAATGCCTGGTCGAACATTGCCGTATGAGCGCCGCCCGTCTTATGCTGCACGAACGCCACCGTTCGCTGCTCGAAGTCTACTGCCCGCCAGGTTAGCTCACGCAGGTCGCTAGGTCGCAAGCCCGTCTCATAGCCAAGCCACAACCACGCGGTCATGAATACTCGCGCTGGCACACCGCACTTTAGCTGCCCAGGCAAGTCCTCAGCAGAGGAAAGTAGTTGGTCGAGCTCAGGCAACGTCCATGCCCTGACCACTGCCTTATCCACCTTGGGGCGTCGAATACGCCTCGTTGGACAGTCCGGAGCGACCTCAAGCGTATCGTGGCAATATCGCCAAAGCCTGATGATTGCAGATCGATGATTTCGAACAGTCGTATTGCCAACCTCGTATTTGCCTGGCATATCGATCAGAAACGCGTTGATCGTCTCCATTGTCAAATCAAGCGCCGTTGCTTCACGGCCTAGAAATGCTTCGAGCCTCTTGAGCGCCAAAGCATATTGATCGCTGGTGACCTTCTCCAATGGAAACTCAAGCCGCAGAGTTTCCAACGCTTTCATGAGCTGCATGATACGGACCACCTATAGAGGAAGTGCGAGTCCCTTCTGCTGCTAGTCCTTTTCTAATACTAGTTGCGGCCCGTAGCGATATCAACTGGATTGTGGTTCCGGTGGTCGCGGGTTCAAGTCCCGTCATCCACCCTGTTCATTTCACTAGGCGAATCGTTGGTAATACGATTACCTGACCGCCGGTCAGAGCGCACTTTTTCAACAATGGTTTCAATGACAGTCTGTCATCGAAAATCGAAAAAGGATGCGCTATCTCGCTCAAACGACCCGATATTCCGGTATATCTCAAGCACTCTAGCGGCCAGGCTCGCGTAATTCTCAGCGGTAAGGCTTCTGCCATGGCCGCTACGGCAGCAAGGCTAGTCGGCAGCGATATGACGCTCTGATTGCCGAGTGGTTGGCCAGCAACCGAAGTTCCACCTTCGGTCTGGACTCCGACAAAATCAGCATGGCGGGGCTTATGCTCGACTACCTTCGACACTGTACCCGCCGACTTCAATCCCGAGGAACTCACCAGCAAGATCGCTATACTGCTCGGTGCGATCGATCCGCCGACTAAGCAGGCAGACCAGCCGATACTAGTGAAGCACGTTACAGCCTGCTATCGGGAGCACATTAAGACGAAGTTTGCCAACGGTAGGCGGGAAATGCTTCGGCATGAGCGACTGTGCACGCAACTGGAGGATCAGTTCGGTGGAGAATTGGCTAACCACTTTGGACCGGTACGTCTGAAAGCCTTTCGAGCCTACTTGATTCGCGATGGGCACAGCGGCAAAAAGACTTTGGCCAGGAAGAACGTCAACCAACTACTAACAGCAGCCGCAGCGCTGGACAAGGGTTTCGACATGTCCGCCGCCGATGCGTCGTTGTCCATCGCGTCCACAGCACAGACCGTCGGGATAGCAATTTTTATGGCGGTGACATGTTGTCGTGGTTTGGTGCTCCAAACAGTCGTCGGTACTCTCGGCTGAACTGCAACCGAGCCAAATAGGATGAGCTGAAGCACGGATCGAAACTGGCTAAAGTTTAACGATTGTGAGGATTGTTTCGGTCGAAATATATAATGCGTCAATTACCGCGTGGCAGGAGGCAAGCGAGTTAGGCAAAGTTACTTGACTATCCGCACACGCAACCTAGATTTCTTCGAAAGTAGTATTGCCCCGTACTTTCCCTATTTCCGGAACATTATAGAAAACGCGCTCTTGGGGACAATATATGGCAACGGCATCGGCTGTAACCCATGACACAAATCCAATCGACTGCGACGAACTTATGAGACGTTGTATGGGCAACCCAATGCTCGTGCGGCGCGTGCTGAATAGATTTCTTGATCAAGTTCGAATCGATGTCGACTCGATTGTCACTGCAATCGCCGGACAGGATGTTATTGAATCGATTCGTTTAGCGCACAAGGTACGGGGAACCGCTTTGTCAGTGTCTGCTCGCGAAATGTCGAGAATAGCACATGCAATCGAGATGCTCGCCGAAACAGCCAATAAAACGGACCTACTCGCGCTGGCTGTGAGTTTATCGAAAGAACAAAGCAGGATCATCAATTTTCTGGACTCTATTTGTATCGAATCGAAAGATGCATAACGATCCTGTTAAAATCCTAGTTGTCGACGATGATGTTGTTTGTGGAGAGTTGCTACGCGAGGCACTCTATGAAATGGGCAACGAAGAAGTCGAGGCGGAGTCCAATGCAGAAGACGCATACGAGCGCATTTGCAATGAGAACTTTCGCATCGTGATCTCCGACTGGCAAATGCCAGGGATGTCGGGTGTTGAACTTTGCCACAAAGTAAGAGGTCGTCAACTCGGCGAGTATGTATATTTCATCTTGCTTACGTCGCTTAGTCGAGGAAGTCACTTGTGCCAAGGGTTGGAAGCCGGCGCCGACGACTTCCTGTCAAAGCCATTTGACCCTAGCGAGTTGCAAGTTCGATTAAATGTGGCCAACCGAATTGTGGCGCTCGAAAACCGCAACCTCATTGTATTTTCCCTTGCGAAACTTGCTGAGTCTCGAGATCCCGAGACCGGCGCGCACTTGGAACGCATGCGCGAGTACTCCCGCGAGCTGGCAATCTACTTGGCTACAAATGACCAGTTCACGAATGAAATAAATTCCGATTTCATTCGGGCAATCTTCCTTACGAGTCCACTGCACGATATTGGGAAAGTTGGCATTCCAGACAATATCTTGCTCAAACCTGGTAAGCTCTCGGTAGATGAATTCAAGGTGATGAAGCAGCACACCACCATCGGCAGCCAAACCTTGGAAGCTGCGTTATCTGCCTACCCGAATGCGGAATACTTGCGATTGGCCTGTGATATCGCTGCTTCCCATCATGAAAAATTTGACGGAAGTGGATATCCAAAAGGACTTCGCGGTGATGCAATTCCGCTGTGCGCACGAATCGTTGCGGTCGCCGATGTCTATGACGCATTGACGACAAAGCGAGTTTACAAAGAAGCATTTTCACACGAAGTCGCAGCAAAAATAATCATCGACGGAAGCGGCGCGCATTTCGATCCTCGCGTCGTAGATGCATTCATCGCCAAACAGCAGCTTTTCCAGGAAATCAAACGCCGATTGGATGGAAATGCCAATAGCTCCCCTCGAAGTCAAACCCCAAACTCCAAAATGGTCGTTGACGCTTAGGACAGCGTCAGCGACTTTGTTCAATCGGAATTCCCTCAGCCTCAAATCTGCTGGTCCGCAGTAACACGAGAAGGCATTTTGGTAGTCCCTTTCACCGACGACGCAGCGTCTAGACGCTGGATTTCAGTCGATTCATGATGCGATATGAAGTTAATGATGATCCCCGTCGCATCGCGAGTTGTCCGAATACCATTCACCTCAAATCCGGCCTTACGGTAGAGTTCCAAAACGTCCTGTTCCGTTCTTTGGTAGAAGAACCAGTCCAGATGCCACTGATATGGAGTCTTCTCATACTGCTCTGTGTCCTTGAATGCGATATACATCGACCCTTGATCGTTGAGCGAATCGCGGAGACCCGTGAACATGCCAATGAGGTGTTCGTCCGTGAGATAGTCAAAGAGCCCGACACTATAAATAATGTCAAACCGCCCGAAGCGTTCGACAGTCGCCTTTGCGTTGCGGGTCCGTAGCGCGTTGTAACGCACGACGTTCAGTTTCGTCGCACCATCGAGCTTGGCGGCAATATTCTTCTGGACGTATTCAATCGCGATCGGATCATTGTCCAACGCAACAACTTCGATCGGTTTATCACTCGGAAGGCTTGGCCAGTCGATGTATTCGCGGCAGGGCCCGCTCGCAATATCCAAAATTCGAACGCTCGTGCCTCTGCGATCAATTTCTTCCAGCAAGTAGGATCTTGCGGCAGACAAGCGACAGCGCACAGCACGAGCAAGTTGCAAGTCCAGGATGCACAGGTCGAGGTAGCCTCCCAAGCCGGTCGCCGGAGTCGATTGTTCGTAGAGCTTGATAAGCATCTCAAAATCACCAGCAAAACCGCTCGGCTTCGCACGCGCCCTGTTGCCTATCCAGCTTTGACGCATCCATGGGTCAGTCTCCGTTCGGAAATACTCCTGTACCTGTTTGAGGAATGCTCTATCTTCCCCAATTTGCTGTTCATACTCCTTGCACACGGCGACGGAGTTGTTGAACGCTTCGAGCGTTCGCTCGTGAAAGGCATCCCCAATAACGGGAACGCGATCAGCTGGGATCTCTCGTTCGAGTGAAATCAGGGCCAATCTAAATTCGTGAATTCCTGCGAGGAACTTTGAATCGAGCTGAGAGACAGTTACATGGTTAACAGACTTTAACATCGAGAACTCCTAAGTCGATTTTGAAACAGAAACGCGTTGTTTTCAACAACTTGGGGCGAAGGACCACTTTCTAGATGCGCATGTGGATTTCCACAACAGGTTAAGTCTAAAGAACACCAAATATTGCGACATGCAACTACGATTGTAAGGACTTTAACGCATGTAATCCCACCTATGGAGGTTTTTCAACAAGCATTAGTGGTGCAATTTTGTCAGCCTGTACGCATACCTGTGAGCTATGGTTTATCTGGCATTCTTCGTTCTGCCAAAAGGCACAGCACTTATCCACCGTTCAGAGCATTAAGCCATTATGTCGTGCGACATCACTTCCCTACAAAATGTATTGCGTGAATGCTCGTTCACAGGTAACTACGACATCCTTGAAGTCGGCTATGAGATCCCAGAGTGCGTGAGGATGCGTGGTGTTGATACGTCAAATGGACGTCAAGTGGTAATTAAGCAATTTGACGCGCGCGAAATGTCTCGAGGCATTTTCGCTCGGTTGCATCATGACGCTGAAATTCTTTCAAAATTAGACTCTCCAGGGATTCCGCAAGTAATTGAATATGCGAGATCTGGAGATAAATTGCTTATTGTATTACCAAATGTTGTTGGCGAGAGTTTTGAAGAACTGCTTAAGCGTGGCGCTATTAGTGTGGATAGATGCCTGGAAATCGCAATTGCCATCTTTGAAGCACTCGATGCACTGCAATCCTGTGGCTTACTACACCGAAATCTGATTCCCAAAAACGTTGTGATTGAGGAGGGTAGCGGCAACGTCACATTACTCGGATGTGGAACTGGGAGGTGTCAGCCGCAGGTACTTCGAAATAACGAGGTGGACAACTGTTTGCTGTACATGTCACCTGAGGAGGCTGGATCGATTGGCCATCAGATTGGTCGGCCATCCGATCTATATTCTGCGGGGGTACTCTTGTTTGAAGGGCTTGCTGGTCGCACACCGTTTAAAGCAACTTCTCGCAGCGAAATCCTACTTGAGCACTTGACTGCGCCAGTACCAGATATTCGAACTTTCAACCGCGATGCGCCGCGCGAAGTCAATGAAGTGATCCAGCGCCTATTGCGTAAGGATCCGCAAGATCGATATCAGTCCGCGGCTGCTGTGGCTGAGGATTTGCAGTTGATCGCCAAGTCGTTTCACAACCCCGGCGATACGTGTTTGGTAATAGGTGCAACGGACCGACGAAGCACTCTGACCGAGCCCGCTTACTTATCGCACGCGTTGGAGCTAGAGGATATGGAAGCGGTATGTGCTGCGACGATCGCTGGCAACGGTTCGCTGGTTTTTGTGCAAGGGGACGCGGGGTGTGGCAAAAGTCGGCTGTTGATCGAAGCAACCAAGATCGCACGCAGCCGTGGCTTGCTCTTGCTACGGTCTCATGGTTCAGCCGGTGTCGAAAGTGCTCCGTTGGCAATGTTGGAGGGACTCATCAGCGAGGCGATTGGCAGTATTGAGGGAAACACCGAGATCATCGAGAAAATTAAAGAAGAAATGGGTGTGCTAACCCATTCACTCGTGGCCGCTCTGCCGAAGGTGCAAATGATATTCGGTTTGGAGACATCTAGGAAGGCTGTTCCCGAGGCGTTTCGCGAGAACAATACCATTGAAGCCATAGCAAGCTTTCTTGAGCTTATCGGGAAATTAGTAAAACCGACCATGGTCTTTCTAGATGATTGTCATAACGCTGATTCACTTACACTTCGATTAATTAAGCGCTGGGAGCGACAACCGAAGGATGATCGTTTTACGACATTTGTTGTTTCGTTTCGAACGGATGAATCAAATATTGATTACTTGCTGAATCAAGTCAAACCGGAGCGTTGCATCACGTTACTTGGTTTTGACAACGTAAGCATGAAGAAACTGATTGAATCCATGGCAGGCAAGCTACCTTCGAATGTGATTGACACAGTTCAGGGTATTGCGAATGGCAATCCGTTTGTGGCTTCGGCGGTAGTGCGTGGATTGGTTGAGGCCAAGGTACTCCAGTCAACCAATGGCGTGTGGAAAGCTGATTCCAAGGCGCTCGCAAACATACAGTCTTCACAAAAGTCTGCGGGTGTGCTGGCACATCGACTTCAACTACTTCCAGCGGAAACGTTGGTAGTTTTGCGTGTGGGAGCTGTGCTAGGACGCGATTTCAGCCTTGATGCGGTTGACCAACTTTCACAATGCAGCACCCTCACCGCAGTTGCAGCGCTCGAAGAGGCACGCGAACGCCATCTCATTTGGACGCGAGCTGACGGAGGTAACTATGCATTTGTACACGAGCAAATTCGAACAGCTTTACTGGAGCAAGTTCCGCTCCTTGAGCGTCAAAAACTGCATTCTGCAGCAGCTGAACACTTTGAACGAGTCGTCCCCGATAATTTATCGGAGATCGCCTACCATTACAGCCGTTCATTATCCCCGGAACGTGCAACCCACTTTGCACTTGAAGCTGCGAAAAGAGCGCGATCGCAGTTTTCGCTCGACGTTGCGGAGCAACAGTACCGAATTGCAATTCGCGGACTCGACAGGGTTTCTCGGGAGCTGCGATTTGAAATCGTCGAAGGTCTTGGTGAGACTCTCATGCTGCAAGGCAATTACGGCGAAGCAGAAGCGTACTTTCTACAGGCATCCGAACTCGCTGCAAACACGCTCGCACGAGCAACCGTGCAGAGTAAGCATGCTGAATTGCACTTTAAGCGAGGGAATATTGAGCTTGCGACGGAGGGTTTCGAGCAATCGATGAGGACGCTGAACCACTTTGTACCGCAGTGGGTATTGTTAGTATTTTTTCTTTTGTTGTTTGAAGCATTCGTCCAGGTCCTGCACACTGTTCTGCCTAAGGTGTTTGTAGAACGATTGCGCCGACCACCGACTGATGCAGAACGTCTTGCCATAACTCTATTTAGCAAGATGACGCACGGTTATTGGTTTTGCAAAACGAAAGTCCAGTGTCTTTGGGCTCACTTGAAAGGCATGAATCTAGCCGAGCGGTATTCGCCTTCACCAGAACTTGCGCATGCCTATTCTGAACACGCGCCTGTAGTGAGCTTACTGCCGATGTTTACGCGAGCAATTCAGTACTCAGAAAAATCTCTCGCACTTCGCCGTCAATTTCAAGACGTATGGGGCGAGGGTCAAACACTTTCTTTCTATAGTTGTGTTCTTTATTACGCTTCTCGATTTGAAGAAAGTATCCAAAAAGGGCGCGAGTCAATTCGATTGCTGGAACGAACGGGCGACTATTGGCAGGTGCATATTTCACGCTATCAGGTTGCGGCCTCACTGTACCACCTTGGAAGATTTGAGCAAGCGATTGTCGAGTCGCGGCGGAATAGCGAATCAGGTCTCGAACTGGGGGATGAGCAGGCATCAGGAATTATTCTGGATGTATGGACTCGCGCTTCTCGAACTTCATTACCGCCTCAACTGTTGGATAAAGAACGGCAACGTGATCGCAATGATACCCAAGGCAAAATCCAGGTTCACATTGCAGCGGGAATCGACTTTATCAACCAAGCTCAATGGACATCTGCCATTGATGAATTGAATCAAGCATATAAGATCGCCCGAAAGTCCGGGATTCATAATGCTTACACGCTTCCCGCATCGGCATGGTTAGCGACCGCATATCGCCACCAAGCAATCCGGGCGCATGCGTACTCGAGAGATTCAAGCCAGGCGGCTCTAAGGCTCGGACGTCGAGCTGCCGTTCGCGCAATACGTCAATCGAAGTTGTGTCAGAATGATTTACCTCGTGCTTATCGTGAACTTGCGATTATCGAAAACATCCTGGGATTGTCTCGATCAGCGATTACACATTTGTTGTTGAGTGTTAAGATCGCCCGTGACCAGTCGGCACTGTTTGAGCTTTCAAAGTCATTAAAGGAGTTGATTAGCCTGTCTCGTTGGATGGAACTGCCTGACATGGACGAGCGTTTACTTGAACTGCAGCATGTTACAACGCGTCTCGAGGATCTAAATCCATTGGGACTCGGGGGAAAAAGTCAATCCACCTCACTTTCGCTAGCTGACCGGTTTGATGGAGTGCTCGCGTCGGGGCGGAAAATTGCTTCTGCGTTGACACCAAGCCGCATATTTGAAGAGGCACGCGGCGCTGCTTTTCGATTGCTTCGAGGCGAAGCCTGCGTATTGATCGAATTGAACGCAACGGGCTGCGCACCACTGACCGAATCGACTTTAGATTCATTTAACAGGCGACTTGTAAAGGCTGCCTTAGAAGCCGGACACGCAATTTCCATTGCAGATCAAATCGACTCTGAATGGTCAACCTCGCAAGATAGTATCGACTTGAATTCACGGTCGGGCATTTGTGTCCCGATCAAATTACGTGAACGCACGGTTGCGTGCTTATGCGTTACGCACAGTCAAGTAAAAAACATGTTTGGCGCTGATGAAGAACGCCTCGCCGACTTTGTCGCAACGATTGCCGGCGCCGCGTTGGAGAACGCAGCCGGATTCGGAGAGCTGACAACGCTGAACGAAACACTTGAACAACGAGTCGCTGAAGGGGTCGCGACCGCACATTCTCGCGCAAATGAATTGGTTAAGAGTAATCGTGAGTTAGAGCAAGCCGCGGCGGAACTCATTCAAACTCAGCAACAACTGCGTGAAGCAAAGGAAGCCGCTGAAGCAGCAAATGCAGCCAAGAGCCGCTTCTTAGCGGTCATGAGCCACGAAATCCGAACACCCATGAACGGAATTTTGGGAATGACAGATTTGGCGCTTAGGTCTGGACCTACCGCAAAGCAACGCAATTACCTAAATGTAGTCAAGCATTCGGGCGACGCGCTGCTGAGTCTTCTAAATGACATCTTGGACCTTTCCAAAGTTGAAGCAGGCAAGATGGAACTTGAACGTATCCCCATCTCTCCCGCGGAGATTCTCGACGACGCCACAAAGCTAATGTCCGTTCACGCTGCGGATAAAAGGGTGGAGTTGCGGTGTGATATTGATTCGCAAATTCCAGATGCCATATATGGTGACCCGGGTCGATTGCGACAAATCGCCGTGAACCTCATCGGAAATGCAATCAAGTTCACAGACCACGGTGAAGTTAGGTTGCACGCTTATTTGGACAGTTCGAAAGAGGGTCCATTGCTGCACATCGCAGTTCACGACACGGGCCCTGGTATCCCGGCCGATCGTCATCAGGCGATATTTGAATCGTTTCAGCAAAACGACTCTTCAACAACACGACGCTTCGGAGGTTCCGGACTTGGCCTGACGATTACCTCCGAGTTGGTGGCGTTAATGGGTGGAAAGATTTGGGTCGAGAGTGAAGTCGGAAAAGGAAGTGTTTTCCACGTTGTCATTCCTTTCGACGCAACCTCAGAAAAGCGAGAAGTATGCCAATCACTCAGCAATTTCAGGGCATATATAGTCGCGCAGGATCAAAGCGCTTTGGCTTCTTACTGCATTGGTTTAGAATCGGTAGGAGCGACTTGCTTCGGCTTCTGCTCACTCGAACTTGCGCTAAATGCATCCCAGCGTGACAGTGTTGACGACGCTACTAAACTGGTAATTTTGGATATTGGCGCCGAAGTTGAAGCACTAAATGTGGGCTCTGCGCAAGTTGAAATGATGAAGGGGCACAATGTCGTTGCGATATTGCCGCCCGAGGTGTCCGATGCATTCGTCGCTCAACTCGACCTTGATCCGACAAAATGTCTATTAAAACCCGTTGTGACGCGGGAACTCGTTTCGCTCATTCTCGGTGTTCATGCCGCGCATTCGGAGATTCAAAAAGAGAGCCAAACATCAACCAAACCGCTGAGAATACTGGTCGCCGACGATGCCATAGTCAATCAAGAAGTAGCCGTTGGAATCCTTGAAATCTTCGGGCACACATGCGCGGTAGCGAACTCTGGAAACGAAGCGATCCAACTCTTTCAACAATCCGAGTTCGATTTGATTTTCATGGATCTGGAGATGCCAGGAATGGACGGACTAGAGGCGACGGCTGCAATTCGTGCGCTCGAAAGTGGAGTGACTCGTGTACCCATTTACGCGATGACTGCGCATGCGCTGGAGGGCACGCTCGAAAAGTGCTTGAATAGCGGTATGGACGGCTGGCTCACAAAACCTATACAGCCCGATGTGCTTAAACAGATGGTGAATGAAATCGCTTCGCGACCCCAGGCTTTATTAGTGACGAAGTGATACACCAAAGCTGAGGAAGTGGCCGTCGAGAATGTTATCAACGCTTGACCCTGGTACGGCACCAATTCCAGGTGCGTATAATGTACCTGAGCGAGTGTTCTCAAACATGTAGCTGTACGCGACATGGCAAGAAGTCGATTCCGACATTACCAGCGAAGCACCTGTGCTGATCATATGTTGGTATATAAGTGGCGAGGCAACATTGTAGAATGCTTCGTCGTTCGAGATGGGATTTTGGTTGAAAGTGTAACCAGATCTTAAACTCACTCGATCGTTGCACTTATACTGGGCTCCAAAAGCAGTTGCAAAAATCGAATTCCAACCTAGACCTAGTAATCGACCCGTATTGGTAAAGGTTGCTGGATCACCAAGTCCGTTTGTGTTGGTATAGTCAAGATATCTAACATCTACTGCAAACAGCCAGCGTTCGAATCCTGTGAAAGCCGTTCCAAGTGACAGGATAAGTGGCAGATCAACATCGGCTGTTAAATGACGAGGATTGCCGTCAGCGTCGGCTCCATAGAATTCAAAGGTCTCCATCCACGTAGGACTCTTGAATGAAATGCCATGCTGCCAGTTTTCATTCGGCTTGTAAAATGCTCCGACTTGAAAACCAGCGCCCCAGTGATAGCGTGTCGCGCGTCCCGAGGAATACATTCCGTTAGAATTAGGGTCGCTGAACACAAAGGGTTCGACTCCTAATTGTCCCGTAGTAATTGTCGGACCAACGGCAACTGAAAGTGTATCTGTCAGTTGAAGTGCTAAGACGGGAGCCAGTTGCATAAATGAAGCCTCCGATGAAACTCGACCCAAGCCAGTTGGCTGTGGAGCTAAAATTGGGTTTGTCGGATCTGCATTGAGGTTCGTCTTAAATCCAGCTACACCGTTGACTCCCAGCCCAATTGTGATGTACGGATTCTGACATTTGTGAACCCAACCAACATTGGGAATAGGGAAGACGCCAGCTTCGCCCTGAGTTTCTCCCTGAAACGGTCCGTAGCTGGAACGAACTTTGTGATTAGCAAACAAGAGGTCGAGCCCCATTTCCATCTCGTTGGATGGTAGCTGGGTAATGGTAGCTGGATTCCAGTAGATGGCGCCTAATGCACTGATGGGCGCAGCGGTTGCAGCGCCACCCATACTTCGATTTACTGGACCTGCTGCAGATACGATAATACCTTGAGCATTCACCTGCTCGATATTCGATAACAGCAAGACCAAAGTGGCGAGGAAGAAGAACTTTTCCCGCATAATTGAGGCTCCCTATGTAAGCACTGCAAGCATTCCTATCGGTTCTTTCTTTCCTCTAGCCGAGTTACCAGACAGGGATTGGCGGTGATTCACCACGCCAAGCAAGCGATAGCTTGCCCAAACAACGCAATGCCCCAACCGCTGCCAATCTAATGCCATCAATGTTCGAATATTTTCAAAGTCACCTCGGTTGCAGTGACTTCTGGTCGTATACCGAAACTCTGGCTCTCCAAATTGCTCCGGTCACCCGACGCGCCGAACTCAACTACCAAACTCGCTTCGGTCCTTTCGACCTCGGCAGATTCGAGCGCGCTGGACACGCCCACCTTATGTAGTTCGGGATCGGTAATTGGGACCTTGCTTGGCGTACGGTTGGTGTCGTCAAAGTGATGCTGCAACTGCGGAGGGCTTTGTCGCCGCCGCCCATTTGGGTGGATTTGTCCGAACAGCTGATTGACCAACTTCAATGTCTTGGCTCCGAAGCCAACTTGCACCGGTTGGGGTCAGCTTTAACGGGCGAGGCAGCATGTTGTTCGGAGAGACATCCACGCCGCCATGAAGGCGAAATAGGCAAGACCGCTGACAATAGCAAACGTGCCGGCAATCGCCAGAATTCGTGCACGGCTCTTGAGATTCACCAGAATCGAACGCAGAAACAAAAGAACCCACATTCAAGTTCTTCAAGATCGATGCGAGTTAAGTTTGACACGAAACTCGCTTCGGATTGGCAAGCATTGGAGATCCCTAAATCACTCGGTGAAATCCCGTTCGAGACAGCGGTGAGATACACCTCAGCTGCCGAATATATTTTTTTCGTAACTCAATCGATGGGCCCTGGAGCGTTCACTTGATTTGGATGATAGCGGGAACAAAAAATCGTCTAAATGCAGTTTTTGTTCAGCGCGCGTGTTACACTTGGAGGCTCTCCGAAAACCCGCATCTCTCTCGCGTCCTTCGCAGCAGAAGGCCAGTCTCCCAGTCGAAAGTAACCTATGAATCATGAATTACTGGCGGATATCAGTCGTGCCCTGGACGAGAATTTCTACCGGGAGCAAGATTTTGCCCTGCTTGAATACTTGCGTTCCCAGGATGACGAAGATAAGCGCCGCGCACAAATTGCTGAAATCGCTCAGATTGATGATGTGAAGGCACTGGATAGCTTAATCCAAGTTGGTGTCACAGCCGAGTCGTTTATCGCTTTAAGCTTATATCCGCTGGTTCGCGTAGCATGGGCAGACGGGGAGATTTCTGAACGCGAGCGAGACGCGGTGTTACGGGCAGCCGCAGACGAAGGGATTGCTGTAGACACGGCAAACTATCGACTCCTCCAAGCGTGGCTAGAGGAGTGTCCTGGACCGGCACTGCAAAAGGCTTGGCAGAATTACGCACGCGCACTCGCGCGAGTATTGGATGCGACGAACTTGGCGACAGTGCGAAACAGTACACTTAAGCGGGCGCGTCAAGTCGCCGATGCCGCAGGCGGATTTCTGGGACTTGGGAATCCAATCTCCAAGAACGAAGAGTTGGTGTTGCTCGACCTGGCTCATGCATTTGAAAAACCCACCGACTTGCAATAGCTAGTATGGGCGGCCACTTGTCAGCTCGGTGGCCGAAAGGCCAATATTCAGAATAATTCGAGCTTCAGGCCGATGCTTCTCGCATAGTCGCCCAGGACGGCCACGGTCACGCCAACCGGTGGGACGGGGCAAGAGAGATACTTTATAGCAACCAAAGAGGGGGCGCAACTAGGAACGGAGAAAAACTGTGGAAGCCACAGGACGACAATTTGAATTCTAGTCGCTCCAACTGGCAAAGACCCTCCACAAATCTCGCTTCCGTTCATCTGCGTCCTTGGTTAGCGTTTGATATCTTTTTCGATTCCATTGGTGCGTCTCGCTAGTGTAGTGCCACCGGTCAAGCAATCCGCCAGGAACTTGAAAATCGAGCGAGTAGGTTTCGCCATCGGAATAATAGTCATTCCTTCGTAGCAATCGCGGCATTGGGGGCGCGGATGGAATTTGATCGAGACTGCTTGGGTAGGCGCCATGGTCTCGTCTGTATTCTTCCAGAAGTCCATCGATCTTTTCGGAATAAACTTTGGCATTTTCGACCGCGTGGTCCTGTAGAAATGCGTTTGCTGGGATTGCCACCATGGCCAGAAAAACAATCGCTATGCTCCATCCGAGCAACATAAGAGCAGTGCGAATTGAGCGTTCGGTGTAAAGACCAACTAGTAGCAGTGCAAGACAAACGGCAATAAGAGGTAATCCGATCCAAATGAGTCCATCGACTGCAAATATGATGACCAGGATTGGATCTACATAGTAGACAACCGCTGAATAGATCATTGAGGCAGGCAGAACAATAAGGAGTGGTGATCTCATTTGAAATTTACGGCCCAATATTGCCGCCGGACGCCAATTGATACCTTCGAGTTTGAATATTTGGGGATACCGTTGTATTCTACAACCGATGTGTAATCAGCACTGAATGTACCATTCGGGCGACCCATCCACAAGGAATTTCTACGATTAGCGGACGTTGCCGGCCAGTACTCGCGTTCTCAGTGGGATTCGTAGCTCGGAAGTCGTTACAGTATTTCACGTTTGAGCACGTTCCTGGGCTTCATCATGCGATCGTATTTCTTTTGCCGACGCTTTCTCTGTCGTGGTTCGAAGCGATCCGGTCCGTCGGCGACTCGATGGGTAGCCACAGCGTCGAGTAGATTGTAAAAAGGAGGAGTTGGAGCTCCCAGCTGCGATCACCTTGCATGGCAAGCAGCGGTTGAAACGCTCCAGTGTTGGCACTGCTCCCTTGAAGCTGATTGTTCGCGGCTCGATGTCGTGCTTGACCACTGATTAGATCTAGGAAACAAAAGTGACGTTTTGCATTGGCATCAAGGTTCGCGAAGGGATCGTGGCCCTGGCAGATACTCGCATCGTGCGCGGCAGCGAACAGACCAACAAAGGCAAGCTGGCACCGTTCCCACACGAACAATTCCCGATCTTCACGATGACAAGTGGCCTGCGCTCGGTACGTGACAAGACGCTAGTCTATGTCCAAGAAGTATTGCGTGAACAATCGCCGCATTGCGATTGGCTGTACCAGTTTGCCAATTTGTTTGGTGAACAACTGCGTCGTGTCAAGCGTGAAGACGGTCCTTCATTGGCGGCGACCAATCATAGCTTTAACTTGCATGCCATCATCGGCGGAAAATTGTCTGCCGACGACATTCCCGAAATGTTCTATTTGTTCCCAGAAGGGAACTGGGTAGAGGCTTCGCCAGACTCTCCCTACTTTATTATCGGCCGCACTTACTATGGCAAACCGATCCTTGATCGCTTGCTAAAGTACGAGACGCCCCTGTCAGAAGCCATCGCGCTTGCGTTTTTGGCATTTGACGCAACTCGCACTAGCGTCACCGACGTGGACTTTCCCATCGACCTGGCGGTCATGTCTGGTGGCAATCCAGAAATGCAATTCGCTCGCTATCAAGCCAAGCAGCTTGACGAGGCCACGCAATGGTGGACGCGAACATTGAAGCAATCATTGCAGGCCATGCCGATGGAGTGGGCTTCCAGACTCTCGGTCCAAAGCAACCCGAACAACCTTCAATCTAATTCTTTAAACACCGACCATGAAACCAATTATGACGAAATTGAGAATCAGCAGTGAACTTTCTTACGACGTTCGCGCATCGACCGTTTTTCTGTTCCAAATTACGGCTGCGACGACGGATCATCAACGAGTGCTGAACGAACAATTGACTTTCGACCCCAGCCTAAACGTCGAAAATTGCCAGGTTGGTTTGGAAGGCAGTCGATTACATCGCGTCGTTGTCGAGCCATGCCAGTTGAAGATCAGTTATACAGCCACCATTGAACTGATGCCGGGCTGCGATCGTCCTCAGCGGATAGAAGAGTGGCCAGCATCGCAGATGCCGCCCGAAGTATTGACCTACATGAATCCAAGTCGATATTGTGAGAGCGAGTTGTTGGCGCGGTTTGCGTTCGAAGAGTTTGGTCAGATGCCGCGCGGGTTCTCTCGAGTCCAAGCGATTTGCGATTGGGTGTTCAACCATCTCGAATACACTCCCGGCAGTACCACAGCAACGACCACAGCCAGCGACGTTTTGCTTCAACGTACCGGCGTCTGCCGCGACTATGCTCACTTGGCCATAACGCTGTGTCGCGGGGTAGGCATACCAGCTCGGTACGTTTCCGGCTACGCCGTCAATCTCCAACCGCCGGACTACCACGGATTTATGGAAGCGTACCTCGAGGGCCAGTGGTATATGTTCGACCCAACGCGACTTGCGTCGACACTTGGCCTCGTTCGCATTGGGGTTGGTCGCGATGCGGCTGACGTTGCCTTCTCAACCGTCACCGGCTCTGCCACGCTCAAAGACAAAAACGTATGGGCTGAGTTCACTCAAGACGCTCCCGATCTGTCGCAACAGGCAGCAGTTTCAACTGCTTAAGTTCGTTCGGCTCCGTTGCGAACAATAGTCGATGCCGTTGCGGCCATGATCCCAACTCTCTCATTTGTGAGCGAAATACGAATCCCAACAAGCGTTCAGCCTAATGTGCGTGCCAATCTCGCACTAGTGCTTTGTCCAGATTAAAAAGTGGGGTTGGCAGCGCTCAGAGTAGAACGATTGTCCCAATCGTTTTTCAAGCGATTGAGACAATTGGCTGAGATGTACTAAATCGTTGGCGTCCAGTGTCCCCGTACCCGTGTCCCAGCTGGTGTCGGCGATGACTTTGGATGTCACAGTACCTGCTGACTGATAGCTACAGATAACTTGTGACCTAATTGCAGTGGCAGCACTGCCTCCTGCGATGCAGCGCGGCGTTCGCGTTTACGCTGGTACATTCGCTGGTCTGCCTCGACATAAGCATCTTTGAGTGTCTTCGATGCATGCCGATGCGCCGCCCCCACCGAGCCCTTAA
>JBGSJT010000018.1:0-29630 GCA_041741715.1 Pirellulaceae bacterium
CATGACAAGCAGCGGGCGAGCATCGACGAGTGGCAGACGCAAATGTTGTTGAAGGCCCTCGCGCGCGGCCAAGTACATCTCTATTGCGATCGTTTGCCCGTTGGGAGCGAATCGCCGATCGGTGTACAGCGGATTGAGTCGCTGGAAGCAGCCATTCGGGCTAGTCTTCATCGGCACGATTCGAATTGTTTGGCCATCATCCCCGAGGGGCCCTACGTGGTGCCCTTTGTTTAGCTGGGACCGCAGCAGTTCTTCATCTTTTTGCCGCACATTTTTTTGTCGGAATGTGCTCGGTTTAGGTTGTGTATTTCAACGAGCCGCTGCACCCACGGGCTATCGCGCTTCGCCGCTCAACAGCAAATCTATTTCTTAGGTTTTGGAACGCGGCTTTTCGATTTTCCTCGGCGGCGGGGACCGCTGGGTTGCTGCGAGGAGTCGACATAGTCTTCGACCGTCTCGCCAACTCGATCCCTCAGCGAGTGAACTTTATCGCGCAGAGAGGCGGCCCGTTCGAATTCGAGATCCTCGGCGGCTTGTAGCATTTCTTTCTCGAGTAGCTCCAAGTAGTCTTCCGTCACGACTTGCGCCCCCCCTTCGCCACGGACCATGGCGCGGGCTTGTTGATGCGCTTGCGCGGCAGACTGGATACCAGCCTTTATTTCGCGGGCGACGGACTGCGGCGTGATGCCGTGCTGCTGGTTGAACTCTTGCTGCAGCTTGCGACGACGCACCGTCTCGCTTATCGCGGCTTCCATGGCCTTGGTCATCTTGTCCGCGTACAACACCACTCTGGAGTTCACATTCCGCGCGGCTCGGCCAATCGTCTGAATGAGCGAGGTTTCACTTCGAAGGAAACCCTCCTTGTCCGCGTCGAGGATGGCGACCAGTGAAACTTCTGGAAGATCGAGTCCCTCGCGGAGCAGGTTGACACCGACTAGGCAATCGAACTTCCCTTGACGCAGATCGTAAAGCAATTCGACTCGTTCGAAGGCATCCAATTCACTGTGCAGCCAACGGCAACGAACGTTTTGATCGGTCAAGTAGCCTGCTAGGTCCTCAGCCAAACGTTTGGTGAGCGCGGTGACCAGCGTCCGTTCGTTGCGTTCGGCGCGTGTGCGAACTTCTTGCAACAAGTGAGCAACTTGACCGCGGGCGGCGACCACTTCGATCTCTGGATCGAGCAAGCCGGTGGGGCGAATGACTTGTTCCACCACTTCGCCCCCTGACTTTTGCAATTCGTAATTGCTCGGAGTGGCTGAGACAAAGATGGCTTGGTTGATCTTTTGTTCCCATTCCTCAAACATCAAGGGACGATTGTCCAGCGCACTGGGGAGACGAAAGCCGTGTGAGACCAAAGTAGTTTTGCGGCTTCGATCACCGGCATACATCGCGCGGACTTGGGGAATCGTCACGTGCGATTCGTCGACCATCAACAGTATGTCTTCGGGGAAAAAGTCGTACAGTGTATCGGGGGCCACCCCCGGAGGTTTGCCGGACAAAGGGCGCGAATAGTTTTCAACTCCAGGGCAATGGCCAACTTCCTGCAACATCTCCAGATCGAAGCGAGTCCGGGCGTTGAGCCGCTGTGCTTCGAGCAATTTCCCTTCGCTCTCGAACTTGGCCAGTTGCTCGCGCAGTTCCTCGCGAATTAACACGATGGCCCGTTCCACGCGATCTTCGGGGGTCACGAAGTGCTTGGCGGGATAGATAAAAATCTCATCCAAGCGGCTGAGCACTTCACCGGTCAGTGGATTGGTAATCGAAATCTGCTCGATATCGTCCCCCCACAGCTCGATGCGATAAGAAAACTCCTCGTAGCTGGGCCAGACTTCCAGACAATCGCCGCGCACACGGAACTTGCTCCGTTCGAAGGCCACGTCATTGCGTTCGTACTGAATATCGACCAGCCGCAACAGCATGTCGTCGCGATTAAGTGATTGTCCGACCTTCAGCGCGACCACCATGTTCTTGTAGTCCTCGGGGCTTCCCAAGCCGTAGATGCTTGAGACGCTAGCCACAATGATCACGTCGCGTCGGCTGACGAGCGCACTGGTGGCGGCCAGCCGCAAGCGATCGATCTCCTCATTGATCGATGAATCCTTTTCAATGTACACATCGCGGGATGGGATATAGGCTTCGGGCTGATAGTAATCGTAATAGCTGACGAAATAGTGCACCGCGTTGTGCGGAAAAAAATCGCGGAATTCAGCATAGAGCTGTGCGGCCAGCGTCTTGTTATGGCTGAGGATCAAGGTCGGACGCTGCACGTGCTGGATGACGTTGGCCATGGTGAATGTCTTGCCAGAGCCAGTCACCCCCATCAGCACTTGATGTTGGTCACCATTGCGGAGGCCACGTACCAAGGCCTCAATGGCCGCAGGTTGATCGCCAGCCGGGGCAAAGGGACTGACCAGCCGAAATTCAGCGCCTGTGGTGATGGGTTGCATGGTGTTTCCTTCGCGAGGTTTAACGCTGATCGATATTCTTCGTGGAGCTACTCGATTCGGAGAGTCGCGCGACATCCCCAACAGCGACACTCTCCGGTGCAATCGAGAGCATCGGTCGCAGTTGCTCGAGCGTACGTGGTCCGACACCAGGTACCTGTAGCAAATCTTCTAAGGTGCTGAAGCTGCCGTGTGACTGTCGGTAGTCGATGATTCGTGACGCCAGCGCAGTTCCCACTTCGGGCAAGGCCTGAAGTTCGCTCGATTCAGCCCAATTCAGATCGACAACGAATTTGGCTGTTACCGGTAGCGCTGCCTTGGAAGCGGGGGCCACGCGCCAGGCTTGCCTAGCCACCAAGGCGAAAGTCAGACAGGTTAACCACAAACACCATCCTCCACAGACCGAAAAACGATTTGCTTCAGTCGGCTTCGGTTCGTTGGTTTCGTTCACGTCGCCCATGTCGCTCGCGCTAATTGCATCCATGCCCATATCGCCCACAAATGCTGAAACTTCTTAGTATACCGCATTGTTGAGCGAGCATAGTTATTTCGTAGAATACCGAACTGGCGGACTGTGGCGAGTACCGCCTCTTTATTGGCGGTTTGCGTTCGATCCGCCACCCGCGTTCTTCACTGGATATTCACGCTTTCTTAACACGATCTTAATACCTCCCGACGATGATTTGTCCCTATGTCTGAGGGAGCAAAAAGCTCCATTCGATCGGTAAACTTGGGTAAACAAATTAAGGAAGTTCTTTAAGATGAGATTCAATTCAACAGGTGTGGCAAGCCGGATCACCCGCAGCCACCAGCCACGTGTGGCCTTCACTTTGGTGGAGTTGCTGGTGGTCATCGCGATTATTGGCATTTTGGTGGGGCTGTTGCTCCCAGCAGTACAAGCGGCGCGGGAAGCGGCGCGGCGCATGCAATGTTCTAACAATTTGAAGCAAATAGGCTTGGCGGTTCACAATTTTGAATCCGCCAACAGGTCTTTACCTCCATCGGGGCAATGTGGTTCTACAGGTTCCACGACAACTCCCTACATGATTCACTCAACCGCGACCGAACTTCTGCCTTTCATTGAGCAGACTGCGGTCTACAACCTTTTCGACCATAACTTCACGGATTTTGCCGTCTCTCCGTATAACATGAATCCAAGCACGAGAGTCACGGCAACGGGTTGCCTCCTTCATAAAAATGCCAAGGGGCGCGCCTATGACGACCCAAGTTTTCCGAGCGGACAAGTGGCTGCCAAGGCACAGATATCGGCCTATGTTTGCCCAACTACTCCCGTATCTGGCGCGTCGCGCGATCCAGTTCACGGCTACGGTGGATGGGATTACATGTTCATCGACTTGACCGACATTATGGAAGATTCGACGAACCCTCTCTTCGGAGAACGAACACAGCCGACCGGATCGGCTATCTGGCGAACGCAGGTTCAAGCAGGTATGTTGACATGTGATAAAGGAGGTTTCGGGCGTGTCAGTGACGGGACTTCAAACACGATTTTGTGCGTTGAAGATGCGGGTCGTTCTCACCCCAGCGTCTCGTCGTTTGGTGCATTGTCAAGCAGAAAGACACCGGTTTCCGGTGCGGCGGATCCAGTACCCATGTCGTCGGGAGCCGATGGTCGACGCATGTTCGCTTGGGCGGATGCGGACGCGGTAACCAATGGCTTTTCTGGTCCCAGCAATGCCATTCTACCCTCTAGTCGCAAGGCGAGCTTCAACAACTACAGTTCACCAATCGGCGGTCCTGCAGCTTGCCGATGGTCGGTTAACAACTGCGGTCCTAATGACGAACCATTTAGTTTCCATACCGGTGGCGTCAACGCGTCCATGGGTGATGGTTCCGTACACTTTATTTCAAATTCGACTGACACACTTGTTCTAAAGTGGTTGTCTGGTGCTCAGGACGGTAAAGTCGTGCCTGGAGTTGAATAGTTACCATTGAAAGTCTGCCAAAAATGCAACGCTGCGTAATGCTTTTGGGCTTGTTGACGACGCTTGGCTGCGGAGGTATGAATCCTCCGCAACTCGCGGGCCCAGTCAATGTCAACGGAAAAGTTGTCACCAGTCAGGGCAAGACAGTTGGTGGCTTTGTGGTCAACTTGCAACCGCTGGAAGAAGGTTACGAGAAAAAAGTGGAGGTCAAGTCTGACGGGACATTCACGGTTGAAACTCATGCTGGTAAGTATGCCTACTACTTCACACCTAAGTCTGGAACCGGCAAAGTGCCACCGGAAGTTGCCAGCCTCGCGGAAGCAAACTTGGAACGCACCGTAAGTGTGGCCTCGGGAGAAGAATTGATAATCAACCTACCCTAGACCGCCCCTTGGCCGGTCAATCCGGCATGTGCGAAAGATAGCTACCTAGAAAAACTGGTTCACCCGCGAGTCATGCTCGCGGGGGTCCAGGAAGAACCACTGCAGAGTCGCACCCGGCAGGAGCGACCCACTTCAGGTCACAACATATCTCCAAGTGCTGCGTCTTAGCATCGTGCGGGAAATAACTGTCGTAGCTACGTTCGCCAGAACGTCGATTCCCTGCGGTCTGGCGACCGCAGCTACGTTTAAGATCGGACGGTTATTTCCCGCACGATGCTTAGAGGCTGTCCTGAGAATGATGCCGCACGCGGAGGATGGTAACTGTATCTGTATCACCAGCGTAGCGGAATACAATGCGATGGGTGGGGCGATTTCCAATTCCAAACAAGAGCTGCCGCACTCCAGATTGTGATAGCCCTTCTTCGTGAACGACAGACCACCAAGCGTATGATTCCTGGATATCCGTCTTCGCTGGTTCTGTAATCTGAATCTTTGTCATTTATCGTGATTTCAATCCATGCTTCTCACGAAACTGCCGATCGAATTCTGTGAATTCAGAAACCTGTCCTGCCTCCATGGCGTCAATCCCCTCTTGGATGGCCAGGCGCTCTCGCTCCTTTCGAAGTAATTCGTGGATGAATTGGTCGACGGAGGCAAACCCCGCGACAATCGAAAGATCTTGCGTATCATCAGGTAGCTGTATCTGCATAACATTCTCCTGTCGACTATTGGTTTACTGCTGGCCAGAGGAGGCAACTCTTACAACATGTGCCTAGCTTTGACTTCCAGATATTGATTGACCAGCGGCGAGGTCATCTGCTCGGGGAAGACGTCCAGTGCCAATCCACCGCGAGCTTGCATGCCGCGAATGACTTGATTGCGCCAAACTAATAACTGTCCCGCCGCCGCGCTGCGGTAGAGTACCGCTGGATCTGGCGTTGGATTGTCGGCCGCTTCGAAGATGCGGTGGTCGCGAGTCAGTACCAGCAATGGCACGTGACAGCCGATCAAATTTCCCATGTAGCTCTCAATCTGCCGCGCGTTGACTTGATCTATCACGTTGGTAATCAACACGACCAACGATCGACGGCGACAGTGAGTGGATAAATACAGGAACGCTTCGTCGAAACGTGACTGCACCAAGCGTGGAAATTGATCGAAACCGGCGTGCAACATGCGGTTCATCTGCCGCTTGCCACCGGCGGGCGGCACATAGGTGTGAATGTGATCGGAGAAACAGAGCATCCCCACCGAATCCCTCTGGTCGAGCGCTACGTAGCTGAGCATGAGGACCGAGTTGAGAGCGTAGTCGAGTAGGCTGAGCTGTTCGTATTCGTTGGTCATCATCCGACCGCAATCCAACAGAAAAATGACCCGCTGACTTTGATCGGTCTGAAATTGTTTGACCGTCAGTTTTTGTCGCCGCGCCGAAGCGCGCCAATCGATGTGCCTGTAGTTGTCGTCCTGCTGGTAATCACGCAGACGTTCGAAATCATTGTCCTGACCGGGGCGACGTGTGCGCCGCACGCCAATTTGGCTCAAGCGATTCGTCCTGGCCAGCAACGCATACTCGCCAATCTGCTTGATGTCTGGGTAGACGTGCAGGGACCCTTGGCAGTCGAAAGCCTGTTGCTTGCGCCAGCAGCGTCCACGACTAAACAAATGTGCGTAAACGTGCCGCAGCTCAAAGGCACCGCGTCGATGGGGCACGATCCAGTGTTGCAAAGTCGTGCGTTTGCCTGGCGGGAGCGTCAGTTGATGTTGGGGCGGTTCGATCTGCAAACCCTGCGCAGCATCCTCGGAAAAGTTGATTCGCAAAGCACGGCGACTGCGATTATCGACCTGCAATTCGACCGCATGCCGATTGCCGAGCGACGCGACACGCTGCATGGAGCGTGCCACATGAACGTCGCTAACTGAGGGGAGCGTCAACAGATCGATGACGGCCAACAACGCCAGTCCAGCCGCAACTATCGACACTACCATCCACCACCACTCCGGCAACCAAAGACCTAGTAGGGACAATGCAAATGGGATCGCGGCCAAACCCGCCAGTCGACTGCTGGGGAAAGTCTTTCCTAGGATCATCAACAGCAGCAGCGGCACCACGCAGGCCAACATGACTGTCCAGGGAGTGATCCCCCATTGGATCAGCGAAAATGGCTCGGCGACTGGTTCAGGTAACATACTATGTTCCGCGTGGGACTTCGATGCTGCGCAATAATTGTTGCAGTTGGTCGTCCACGCTGAGCCCCTCCACTTCGGCTTCCGCAGTCATGATCACGCGATGCCGCAGGGCGGGGAGGGCGATATCCACCACGTCATCGGGTATCGCATAGTCCCGCCCCCGGAAGGCTGCCAACGTCCGCGCCCCTTGCATCAAGGACAAACCAGCGCGCGGCGAGGCACCCAAGTGAAAGCTGGGCCAATTGCGAGTCTGTCGGACCAGACGATTGATGTACTGCACCAATTGCGGTTCGATCCGCACCCGCGCATTATCGCTGAGCAACTGCATGATTTCAGCGGGTGAGGTGATGGTGGCGATCTCGGTTTGGAGCCGATGATTGAGGTCGATTTGCTGACTATGCAGCGTGAGGATGCGTTCCTCTTCGGCTTCATCGGGATACTCGACCACTACTTTGAACATAAAGCGATCAAGCTGAGCTTCGGGAAGATTATAGGTCCCTTCGCTTTCGATCGGATTTTGCGTGGCCAGTACTAAGAATGGTCTTTCAAGCACATGGCTGGTACCGTCAACCGTCACGCGATATTCTTGCATAATCTCCAGTAGTGCGGCGTGCGTCTTGGCTGGAGAGCGATTGATTTCGTCCGCCAACAGCAACTGCGTAAAGATTGGGCCGGGCCGAAAGCGAAACTCCTGCGTGCGGACGTCTAGCAGCGGAGCGCCGGTGATATCCGAAGGCATGAGGTCGGCCGTGAACTGAATCCGACCGAATTTACATCCCAGTATTTTTCCCAAGGCGCGCACAAACAGGGTCTTCCCCATCCCCGGCAAACTCTCAATCAGCACATGCCCACCAGAGAACATGGCCACCAGTGTCGAGAGCACCAATTCGTCTTGTCCAACAAACAACTTCTTGAGTTCCGCAGCGATCGTTTCGAAAAGTTCTTTGGTACCGCGCATGGATTGGGGCTAGCAGGCTGTTGATTGTAAACGGGGGGGGGACGCAACGCCGCCACATCTTACTGTTTGCGCGGCGGCATAACAATTGCGGCCGTGAGAGAAGTTATTGTTGACGAGCAACAGGCAATTGGAATATATTGGTGCAATGACCTACTTCGCAGCTCCTTCCCACCTAGGAGTGCGATCCGTCATAGTAGATTTCCCATTACGAAGTCTTGGTCTTAAGAGAGAAACCGATCAATTCAGTCGCGTGCTTCATCTTTTTGCCGCACATCTTTTTGTCGGAAAATACTGCATGCGGACAGAGAGTGGCTGTCGACATCAACTCCGCTCAGCAGTCCCCAGGCTTAAAACACGGCCGACAAAAAGATGTGCGGCAAAAAGATAATACACGGTGTTTTCGCGGACTGGGCCGTCCAGTAACCTGGGAGTCGACATCAAAACAAATTCAAGCGTGGTGCCTCGTGCACGCTTCGGTCGGATGCCAATTTTAATAATTTACATAGAGCCACGAGTCCTGATGTCTACCGTTACCCGCCATCGCTTTTCAGTCGAAGATTATCATCGCATGGTGTCAGCGGGGATCGTCAAGGAAAATGATCCGGTCGAACTCATTCATGGGGAGCTACTGGAGAAGATGCCTATTGGTCGAAATCATGCCGCCACCGTTAAACGTTTGAATCAATTGTTGGTCACACGCTTTGCGGCGTCGGCCACGATTGGTGTGCAAGACCCAGTGCAGTTTGACGACAGCGAGCCTGAACCAGATGTGTCTGTGCTCAGGCATCGCCAAGATTTTTACGCGGCTGGCTTACCGTTGGCGACGGACGTATTGTGTTTGATCGAAGTCTCGGACACTTCGCTCGAGTACGATCGCCAAACAAAGCTTCCACTATACGCTGCGGGCAAAATTCCAGAGTACTGGATCGTGAACCTCAACGAGCAGACGATCGAAGTTTACCGTGAGGGTTCCATGAGTGGCCAATACGAAACGAGGCACGATTATCGTCGTGGCGAAATGCTGGCGTTCGCCGCATTCCCCGACGCGCCCCTGGCCGTCGACGATATCTTAGGTTAATGCTTCGCATTTAGTATCAGCTCGACGCGCCAGCGAGTGGGTCGCAGGTTTTGTCGAGCGTGGGTCTTCTCAATCGGGACCATCAGGCGACCCACTCGCCGGCGCGTCGAGCTGATATAGTTGCGACTAAATCACAAGGTACGCCAAGATTTCTTGAGCTGCTTTTTTTCCGCCGCGGACGCATTGGGGAATACCAACTCCGGAGTAGCCAGCTCCACACAGTTTTAAATTGGGGTAGGGGGCCAAGCAGCGCTCTAAGTCAAGCATCCGCTCCAGATGTCCAACTAGATATTGCGGCATCGCTTCACGCCAGCGAATGACCCCTTGCCACTGGACCAGCTTACCTTGCCAACCCAAGATATCGCGTAGCTCGCGCGACGCCAGTTCGATTAACTTCGCGTCCGATAAGTCGACCGTTTCAGGTTGTAACGCGCCACCCAAAAATATTCGCAGCAGGATCTGATCGTCGGGTACGCGGCCTGGATATTTGTTGCTGGTGTAGCTAATTGCTAAAGTCTGCCGACCTTCCTTGCGCGGTACGATCAAGCCGAAGCCATCGGTGCGACCGGCCAACTCCTGGCGATCGACAATCATCGCCACTACGGCGCTAGAAGCATAGGGAATGCCCGCCACAATCGACGCTCCCTCGGGAACAGTCGCGCGCAACAACTGCGCAGTCGCGGCGGCCGGGGTGGTACAAATCACTGCGTCAAAGGTTTCAGTTCCCGAGTCGGTTTCAATTTGCCAGCTTGCACTAGTTGTGGAACTATCGCGTGTGTCGCCTGGGCTGAGAGGCTGATAGCTGAGCGATTTGATGCGCGCGTTTAGTTGCAGCGAGCCGGCAGGCAATTGATTCGTTAGCGCGCTAATCAGTGCGCTCATCCCCGACTTGGGTGCCACGAATTGATCGTAGCGCGCACCGCTGGCGCGACGCGCTGCAGCGGCGGCATCTTGCTTGCGGGAAGCCAAGTGGCCGCGTATTAGTCCACCGGAGCGTCGTTCCATGTCGACAAACTGGGGCATGGTAGCGCGCATGCTCAACGTGGCTGGATCGGCGGTGAAAATCCCACTCACGATCGGCTCGACTAAATTCTCATAGGTCTCGCGTCCCAATCGCCGCACCGAAAACGACTCGAGCGATTCGTCTTCATCGCTGGCGCGAGCCGGTATCCAGAACTCCCCCGCCAATCGCAACTTGGCTAACCAGGAAAGAGTGCGCGTAGTGAGAATCGAGCCGATCCGCGTGGGCTGCATTAAACTGAAGCCAGCCGGGATGGGGAGCAGCCGCCCACGATTGAGCACGAAGGCTTGTCGGTTAGCTGCAGCCGGAGGGATCAACTCCGACTCCAGGCCACACACTTGGCAGAGTTGCAATGCGTCGGGGATCAACGTCGCGAAATTATCGGCGCTTCGCTCGATTAAATAGGGCCCATCGTGGATCGTCTCCAACACTCCGCCAGCCCGATCGCTCGCTTCGAATATTTTGACCTGCACACTGTTATCGCGGGCGAGCGTCAGCCCTGCGGCAAGACCACTGATCCCCGCTCCGATAATAGCGACGCGTTTCACTGCCCTAAGTCCTCTGCGGCGGCGTCGATTTTAGCGGCTAAAATAAAATCATTTTCACTGAGTCCCCCAATGGCGTGCGTCGTCAATTCAATCTTCACGTTGCGATAGCCAGTCAGGTGCAAATCAGGATGATGCTGTTCCCGCTCCGCGATATCGGCACAAGCGTTAATGAGCTGCATAGCTTGTACAAAATTTTTCAGTCGCCATTGGCGCGAGATCAATTTGCCGTCGTCGCTCAAGTTCCAATCGGTGAGGGCATGTAATTGCTCGCGACTGTGAGCGATTGGACAAGCGTCTACGCCCCCTTCGCAGGGGAGGCATTTTCGGTTGGTAAGCTGCGCGGTGCTCTGAATTTCCATGGGAGATTTCTGGTAAAAAGGAGGCGATTGGCCCGTGAATCGCTATGCCATCATTCTATCTACTAAGCATCGTTCGGGAAATAAGTGTCGGACCTTAAACGTAGCTGCGGACGCCAGACCGCAGGGAGTCGACGTTCTGGCGAACGTAGCTACGACTGTTATTTCCCGAAAGATGTTAAGTAGCTGCGGACGCCAGACCGCAGGGAGTCGACGTTCTGGCGAACGTAGCTACGACTGTTATTTCCCGAACGATGTTAAGTTGACCGTTTGACCAGCCGCAATGGGTGGTTTCAGCCGACGCATCGGCATTGCCAGCTTTTGTCACAGGCGGTGATTGGCAGTTGTAAGAGTGTGCCGGTTGGGTAAACGATCACGGTGGCGGCTAAGCGATCAAATTCGCAACCTGCGGCTAGCCGAAGTGGGAAGTAGTCAGTCGTCCAGATAGTGACGTTTGACTTAGCCAGCCAAGAGACTCGGTGGTAATTGAAGGTTATATTCATGGCATTCACTTCGCAGCGCAGTCAATCGACAGCGCAGTTCACAACGCGTTCGAGTCGTAGTTTTTCGATCACTCAAGCTAAGTCGCTGGTGAAAGATCTTTCGAAACCCAATGCGTTCATTTACTGGATTGATTTCTTAATAACGATTATCGTAGGTCACACAGCCTTCGCGTTGATGCTGCGCGCAGATGCAATTACGGGTTGGAGCGGAGCCACTTTGTGGGTTGCAAAACTGGGATTGTTCGCACTGACATCGATACTTTACATGCGCGCCGCCATGTTCATTCACGAACTGGTGCACCTCCCAGCGCGCGGCTATCGCGCGTTTCGAGTCGCTTGGAATGTGCTGTGCGGCATCCCCTTTCTCATCCCCTCATTTCTCTATTACCCCCATGTCGATCATCATCGCCGCAAACACTACGGTACTGATCACGATGGCGAATACTTGGATTTGAGTCATCGCCATCCGGCACATCTATTATTGTTCGTGGGGGCGGCGTTGGTAGTACCGCTGGCGACCATGGCGAGGTTTGCGATCATGGCACCGGTCTCGTGGGTTTTTCCAGGCTTTCGCCGCTGGGTGGAACAACGCGCAAGCAGCATGGTCGTTGATATTTTCTACCTGCGTGGTGACTATGGACCGCGCTCGCGGCGAGTGATGCTTATTCAGGAAGTGGCCTGCTTTCTGTGGTGCATGGTGCTGTTGTTTCGCGCTCCTGTGGTGAGTGGACAATGGATCGATGGCTTGTTGCTGCACGCGTATGCGGTTAGCGTGACTTTGATTCTGATGAACAACGTCCGCACGCTGGGGGCTCATCGCTGGATGGGGGACGGACGCGAGCTGAGTTTTGAAGAACAATTGCTCGACAGCGTCAACTATCCGTACCGTCCGTGGATAACTGAGTTGTGGGGACCAGTGGGAACACGCTTTCATGCCCTGCATCACTTGTTCCCAAGTATTCCATATCACAGTTTGGGAACCGCTCACCGACGACTAGTGGCGGGGCTACCCAGCGATTCAATGTATCACGACACCGTGCGAGTCACATTGGTCGGTGCCATTGTTGAACTCTGGCAACGTGCTGCGCATCGAAACACATTTCTGGATTCAACACAGCAATCGCGCGCCGCTTAGTGAACCTCAGGCGCTAAAAGTGGGCCGCAAGCTGTAGCGCCGCCCACGGCTAGCGCCTGAGGTTCAGGGGATCAACAGTTTGGCCAACCAGGAAGGCATTGACCGAAAAATTCTGCGACAGAAAGATTGGGAGAGCAAGGAAGTGATTGGAGCGTGGGGACAGAGCATGCGGCGAGGATGGATTTCATAATGAGTTTGTTAGGCGTTAATCGGAACTGTCAATCGAATCGAGCCACTCCGGCGGTGGCTCGCCACGGACTTTGCGAAAGTATTCACTGATGGCTTGCTTGGCATGCCGCGCATCGCGGGCTTCGTAGAGCATGCGACCAATGGCCTCAATGTGTAGTCCAAAATCGCTGACGCTGCGGCGCACCAGCGATTGTGGCCGACCTAAAATAGGGAGCAGCGATGCACAGACGATGATCCCCAGCAACGCGGCTGGCATGGTGATGCCACTCAGCGGCCAAACTGTCAACATCTCCAGACCCGCCGCGCGATTGTCCTGCTCGGGGACATTGCTGATCATCAAACCACTCTCGTCAAAGGCTAACAAGGCTACTCGCCGCGCGGGTAAACAGGCATCGATCAACAGTTCCCCCAACCGTTGTTGAAAAGGAAGTACTAACGAACCGTTGAGCAGCGGCGCGCCGTTGGCCACTATCAGTATTTGACTATCACCCAGGCGCTCGGAGGTCAAGCGAAAAAGCAGTGGTTGTCCACGCTCACCCGCCAACAGCGTTTCCGATTCGGGCGCGCCGCGAACCGCCTCCTCCCATTCTTCTTTGGAATTGATCTCTGCAGGGTTCCATTGACTCCGCGACTGCTCCCAGGCGACATCCACTTTGGCCTGTCCTGGTGGTTGAAGCGCATTGGCAGCAGGGGGCTGCTTGCTCCAGGGGGGAGCCTTGCGCTGCCAACGTCGATCGTTGGGTGGCTGCAGGACCACGCGCACAGGCCAACGCCCCTGCAAATCATTTAACTGCGGCTCAGCCTGAGCCCAGGGACCAATGAAGTGAGTGTGGTTGACCGGCGAACGCTCGGTATCGAGATAGAACCAGCCGCAGAAAGTGGAGGCAGGGAGTTGCCGCAGACGCAGGTTAAGTTCTTCTGTTTCACCTAGTGCTAACAATTCCGCACCGCGTTGTTGCTTCTCAGGTGCAAGCTGCGAAAGCGTGCGGCGGCGATAATCGATATCGGCATTGAAGTCGCGCCCAAAATAGATCACCGTTCGCCCTGCTTCCGAAGCCAACCAATCTTCCAACCACTCGCGCGCGACCTTGCCGGGGGGCTCGAAGGATTGTCCAACCAATACAATGACATCCATATCGTAGAGCTTGGGTGACAACTTTTGTGGAGTCAAACATCGGGCACCATTGGCTTCCCACATCTCGCGATGCAATCCCAGTCCATTGAGGCTGCGATCGACATCGGGGGCTGTCACCGAACCAAAAGGAACCAATTCTGGAAGCCAACTACTGCAGCCACTTGCGCTCAGTAGCCACCAGCCGACAGTAACGCGGACAGCCAAAGGCACACCGGGCTGCGCTGGCTGGACAGGTTGCGATGCGTGCAACAGTTGATGAAACTCGTCGACTCGTTCCCAGACCTGCATGAACTCTGATTTTAAAACCGGATGTTTGCCAAAATAGCAAGCCTCGAAGACATGCATGGCTTGCTGCAGGATCTCGCGTAGCGACCGCTCACCGCGCAGTTCTTGCCAGTACATCCGATTCGTTTTGCCTTTTTGCAAATGGATTCGCCGCGATTGATCGAGCGCCAACAGCAAATAGCCGTAGAGAAAAACGATCGCTGCATCGAAATTACCAGCTTGCATCAGGGCTTCGGCCTGCTCCAGCGGCTGCCCCTGCATCGCTTGAACTTCGAACGGCAAATCGACCATCCGCGCGGCGTCGATGGTAATCGCTTCGTTTTTCTTTTTCCGCTGGAATCGCCGTGGCGTATAATTCCTCAGCGAGTAATAGGTCAAAATGCCGATTACGACCAACAGCACGATCCCCAGCGCCGAAAACACAAGCGTGGGGAACAAGTGCATTAGCCAGGAGAGATCGGGGAGCGTTGGATTCCAATCCCACCAACTGCCACAGCTACTGGTCGTCGTCGGTGCAGTCGGGGGAGCTTGAGCGACATTTCCGGAATGCCTTAGCGGTTCATCTCGCGCGAGTTCTACGGCGGGGGGGATGAGTTGTTTAGTCTGTTTGTCATACCATGCATTTTTTGGGAAGTGGCGGAGTGCCTCGTCCGCGTCGGTTTGTGCGACGGCGAGTGACGACGTGGCAATTACAGCGAACAAAAAAACGCATAGGCACAACGGAGTTGCTTGAGTCGGCATACCAGCTCGACGCAACAGCGAGTGGGTCGCCCCTGAGTGGGTCGCAATCATCACACTTGCTCCTCAGATGCGGAGACAAGTTCGGGTGAGCGTGCACGCAATTGACTGTCGCTGGAACTATGTGTGCCGATTTTCTGTTTGGCTTCAGTGGCGATCTGCGGTGCAGGCTCCAGCCGCGCGGCTTCAGCCTTGAGCCGCAATTCAATTTCCCAGCCTTCAATTCGTATGCGACTATCGAGATACGATAGGAAGCGAAACACCGCCATGAACAACCCTACGCTCCACAAACTCAGTGGTAACCCAACATAATCGAACCATCCATTCCATTGCCAATGTCCGGTGCTAGTGCCTATGACGAAGAGTTGCGCGGCGATCAAACTGCATAAGAGCAAGCTGGCAAACACGGCCGCTCCGATGAAACGACTTAAGTGTTCCGAAAAGAGATAGCGATGCAGACTGCTGCTACGAACTTGGTAGGTTATCTCATTGGGACGCTGGCGGCGGAGCGGGCACAATTCCAATCCCAAGATTTCCGGCGCGAAGGGGCGGGCGATGCGCAATGCAAGGCTGCCAGCGGCGCAAACGTAGACGAACCAGAATTCGAGTAGCGGATCGAAGGCTTGAAAGCGATCGACCCAGGGTTCCACGAACAAGCCGACGAGACCCAAACGCATAAAGCCGAGTACAAACAGAGAGACACCCGCGATGGGCCACAAGCGCGTGAGCAGTTTGCGCATCGGCATCGGCTCGTAGAAAATCTGATGGCCCAAATAGATGCTGGTAGGGAGCGAGATCAGGGGAAACTGCATGAGGAACAGCGCGATCAAGTGCGTAGAATGTCGCCAGCGCATGGCACTCTGGGGTTGGTCCAGATGCTCGGCTGCCAGCAGTGCATCTTCCCCCAACATCCACGCCACCGCCCAACTATCGATCAGCAGTAGTGGCCAGCCAATCAGTGCGCTCGACAGCGCAATCGGTATTGCATGACGCTTGAGCACTTGCAGACTCAAGTCGAACAACTCCATAGCGGAACGGGCGCGGACGACGATCTCGGTACGATCAAGCTGCACTGGATTGCTCCGCTGGATAACCGAGCACGACAAAATAATAGATCATCAACGAGCTGGAAAAAACGCCCCACGCGGCTTTGAAGAGATAGGGAATGGACGTTGGCGAGAGCAAGCCTTCGGTGAGCGCGGCCAAGAAGAACAGACCACCCGAGACGGCCATTACCGGCACCGCTTCGATGGCCCGCAGTTGCAATGAGGCGATGCGCGTCAGGCCACCCGTGAAGAGCCAACCGATGCCGATCCGCAGACCGGCCGCCGCCGCCAGCGCGATGGCGGTCAATTCGAACGCGCCATGGGCGGTGACGAATTCGAGAAAGTTATCTCCACCCTCGGTCCCTCCCCGCGACATATAACCAAACGAAGCACCGAGCATGGTGCCATTGAAGGCGGTCATGTACAGACCGGGAATGATCAACGGTCCCATCGAAAAGCATTGCAAACCTATGCCAGTATTGTGTTGAATGTAAAAAGCAACCATCGCCAGATTTTGATCGATACTTCGACCGTAGGTCTGCGAATCGAAGTCCGCCTCGGTGAAGCTGCTCTCCATCTGCTCGATCTGCTCGCGGCCCAACATGCGCTCAGCAAAACCAGGAAAGGACGATTCGTTATGCGCTAAATAGGTCGAGAGTGCGAACAAGCCGAAGAACAACAGCCCACACACATGCACGCAGGAATCGCGAAAAATCTGTCGTGGTGCTCGATGGAAGGCAATATCCCACCACGTATGAAACTGAAAGCGACGCGAACGATAGATCGAATTGTGCGCCTTGCCGACTAATCTGTGCAGATAGTCCACCGTCTCTGGTGAGAGTCGATACTGATCCGCCATGGCCAAATCGGCGCAGGCCGAGCGATATAGGTCGGACAGTTCCGTGATTGAAATACCGCGACAGCCCTTCAGGCTTCGCGCGCCGAGTTGCTGGAGCATCTGCTCTAGTCGCAACCAATCGGCTCGGCGCCGCTGGACGGTTTCCGCTAAGTTGGCCATGGCTCACATTCCGTTTTGAGTTCCGGTCAGGATCGGTCGCGCGGGCTGGAGGGGTTGAGTCGTCGAAGCCCGCAATTGTTGCCGCCCCTGTGATTGTTGTTCTGCTGATAGAAAAGTGCGTACGTACAGGGCGCACAGCAATAGATCATAACTGGTGTCTGGTAGCAACTCGAACTTGCGGAGCAACGGTTCTGATAGGTGCTTGGCTATTTCGTGTCGCCGGGTGGGACTCAAGCGGCGACGGTTTTCCATATACAGTCCGATCGACTGGGCCAGAGTACTACTGGCCGAGAAGGTGGCGGGGATCAGCTCAGCTAGCCCAAAGGCCCGCATGTCGTCGGGGGTAATGTTCAAGGGAGAGCTGCGCCGCCCTTCGGAGACCACCATCGTCCCCGCCGCCAAATCGCCCAAACGCTGCATGCGCCGCGTGAGGGTCATGACCACTAAGCCAACCAAGAGCGTCGGTATGACGTAAGCGGGTGGCATCTCGGCATCGAGTACTTGAAAGGGGAGCATGACGCACATATCGGCCAGTCGCAGAAGATTTCTCAACGCGGCCTGGGTGCCGTTGATCGGACGACCATCGACCGAAATGACACGCAGTTTAAACAGCATCTTGCCAGGGGTCCGCCCGCTATAACGCGTTTCAAAATAGATACCGTAGAACCAACTCAGTCCAAAAAACATCAACAGCGCGACGATGAAAAAAAAACTCCCGCCAACGGGGAGAAAGGCTGAGAACACCCCCATCATGATGAGCACACCGATGAGTACCAACCCTCTCAGAACGAAATCGAACAGGAAAGCGGGGAGGCGTTGAAAGGGCCCCGCCAGCGCGTACTCGAACTCGATGTTCTCCGGCGTAATAACGCGCGTACTACAGTCGAGTTTTGGAGCGGTGTCGTGTGGCATGCTTAAGTGATTGAGTAGGCGTGTGGATTAGAGGTTAGATTCTTGGGCAACCACAGTGTAGCTGACAGGCCAGTAAAGTGGGTCGCTGCGAGTGAATCGCCCCTACCGAGTGCGACTAAACCCCGGCGAACTTGCGCGCGTGTGAATCAGTTTTGCGGATAGCTTTGGATCGTTATGGAAATTACGGTCGTAGCTACGTTCGCCAGAACGTCGACTCCCTGCGGTCTGGTGACCGCAGCCACGGCTAAGATCCGTACGTTTAGGATCCGGCACATATTTCCCGAACGCTGCTTAACGTGGTTCCCGAGTGAAAAAGTCAGGCAGGAAAGCCTGACGTACGGCACTTCGTAAAACCATCTCTGTGGCGTACAATGTTGCGATTCGGATTCTGCTCGCGACCCAATGGAGAAAGCTGTACGATGTCGCGTCGAAAGAAAAAATCTCGTGGTCCTACTCCCTTCACGCGAAATACCGTCGGGTTCCCGCGTGCCCCATCTCCTTCGCTCTCAGCGATGCTCAACCAGATCTTGGGTAAAGCTCAGTATCCAGTCGTGGAGGAAGCCCCGGTCTTGGAATGGTTCGATGCGACCATCGATGTCATGGATAAGTTCCCCGCAAATGTCGCGCGGGCCTTCCATGATAACCAAGTGCGTTTCGATTATCGAATCAATGGTCTGTTTGCCGATGGCCTGATGACCGCCGTCTGCACTGTCGGGGAGCAACAATATAACGTCTTTACCAGTCATCCCGGCGCGAAACCACTGGTCGGTTGCAGTTGCGAGCAGTCGCGTGGAAAAGCACCATGCGTCCATAGCCTCGGTCTGCTGCACCACGTCTACGACGACTTGGAGTTGGAACGTGGTGAGGTGTCCAAGCGCATCAGAAACTCGCGGTTTGATCTGAAAAAGCCAGACATGGAGTCGTTCCAATTCGATCCCAATCGCGAACTACGACGAGTGCTCGAAAGTCTGATTCCGCGCAGTACGCCCGTGGCAGCGGCCATCGATGAAGCGGCGCTTCCTGATATGGTTGAACAGTCGCCCGGTCGCATAGCGTGGAACGTCGTCATCAAGAATTCCAATCTGGAGTTAAACCCCACGTTGCAACAAGCCAAAAAGCGCGGCGATGGCTGGACCAAAGGACGCAAGCTCTCGCTGGATAGCCTCAGTGAACATAGCGGTCTCTTTTCAGAATCCGATCGCAAGGTCCGCGATTTAATTCGGATCGATACGACCTACTATCGCGCGACGTATCATCTGAACAGCCTGGAGGCGCTCAAGCGTTTGGTCGGAGCATCCAATGTCATGCTCGATGGCGAACCGACTGAGGTGAAGTTGACTGCCGCCGAAGTGGTAGTGCTCAAAGATGAGCAAGCGATTCGACTTGGCATCCGCGGCTCGTCGCCGGGGACGAGCCACTATGTCTTTGCCTCCGACTGCATGCTCCATATTCGCACCGACACGGCTACCATCGAACTCTGCCCGGCCACGCCCCAGCAGATCGAATCTCTGCGGGCGATCATCAAGATGCCGCGCATCTCAGTCGCTCACGAAGCGGAAGTACTTCAGGCCGCAACCCGTTTGCAAGATTTTCTCACCGTTCACCTACCAGAGACAGTTGCGGGGAAAGTGGTTGAAGAGGACTACCGACCAGTGCTACTGCTGCGTTCGCGTTCCGATGGCGCGCTCGACTATGGATTGCGACTGCGAGATTCGTCCGATCAATTGCATGTCGCCGGTCGCGGGCACATGTTGCGGCGTGGCGAGCGCGGAGGTGAAACAGTGCAGTTGGCTCGTTCGGCCGCGCGCGAACATCGCCTCACGCAACAGCTCGCCGAACGCTTTGGACTCGCGCCAGGTGAACCCCATGGGACGCTCACCAATTTTGAAGTTGCCCTGCAGTTGATTGAGCAATTGCACGCCGCTGAGGCAGACGGGGAAGTCGAAATCCTGTGGGATAAAAGTTCTCAACAACCACTGCGGATGTTGGGGACCGTCACTGCCAAGAATGTCAGCGTGGGAATTTCACGCAAACGCGACTGGTTCCAACTCACTGGTTCATGTGACATGGCAGGCGGCTCGATCGAGTTGAGTGAATTGCTCAGCGGTCTGCAGAATGCCGGCGTGGATGCGATTCGCGGGGACTTTGTGCGCCTGGGAGACCTGGGTTGGGCCAAGGTCTCGCAACATTTGCGCAAGCAACTTCGCGCGCTGCATGACTCGGTCAATCAGGAGCGCGGCACACTTAAGTTCGATGCCACTTCGGCTTCAGCCATTCGCAATTTGTTGGCCGAACAAGTTGAAATGAAAGCTACTGCGGCGTGGACGCAATGCCTCAATCGGTTGGAGCAAGCTGAAAAGTTGGAACCGGTGCTGCCGCCTGGATTGAACGCTGAACTTCGCGACTACCAGACCGATGGCTTTAAATGGCTCAGGCGATTGGCCGAATGGGGCGTCGGTGGTATTCTGGCAGACGACATGGGACTGGGGAAAACCTTGCAAACCTTGGCCGTCATTCTCGATCGTGGTGCACAGGGGCCGACGTTGGTGATCGCTCCCACGTCGGTCGGCTTCAATTGGGTTCGCGAAGCACAAAAGTTCACGCCCAGTTTGGAAACGCACTTATACCGCGAAACCGAACGCGCCGACTTCTTGCACGAGGTGGGGCCGAATAGCTTGGTTGTTTGTAGTTACGGTTTGGCGCTCCGCGACGTAGAAGCACTTGCCAAAATTCAGTGGACCACGCTGGTGCTGGACGAAGCTCAAGCCATTAAGAATAGCCGCAGCAAAACAGCCGCAGCCATCGCCACCATTCCAGCCGATTGGAAAGTAGCACTGACGGGAACCCCGGTCGAAAATCACTTGGGGGAGTTGTGGAGTCTATTCCATGTCGTCTCACCAGGCGTGCTAGGTGGTTGGGAACAGTTCCGTCGGCGCTTTGCCGCGCCCATCGAAAAGGACAATGACGACGATCGCCGTTTGGCGCTCCGCGATCGACTGCGACCATTTCTATTGCGACGCACCAAGGACGAAGTACTCAAAGATCTCCCCCCACGCACGGAGACGAATCTGTACATCGAAATGACCGCTGCCGAACGCGAGATTTACGATTCGGTTCGCTTGTCCGCGCTGGGTGAAATCGATGATTTGGCCAAGTTGCCCGACGTCAAGGATCAGCGGTTTCGGATACTGGCCCTACTCACGCGAATGCGGCAATTGGCCTGTAGCCCGCGATTGGTGCACGAAACGTGGAGGGAGCGTTCAAGCAAGCTGAAACAACTGTGCGAGACGCTCCACGAACTTCGCGACGAGGGACACCGTGTATTGGTCTTCAGTCAATTCGTGAAACATTTATGTTTGATCCGCGAGATGCTAGATGAGGAACAGATCAGTTACGAATACCTGGACGGTTCGACCGACCCCAAGGCTAGGCAAGAGCGGGTCGATAGTTTTCAAAACGGAACAGCAACCGCGTTCTTAATTTCGCTCAAAGCGGGTGGGACCGGTTTGAATTTGACCGCCGCCGACTATGTGATCCACATGGACCCCTGGTGGAATCCAGCCGTCGAGGATCAAGCCACCGACCGCGCGCATCGCATTGGTCAAGATAAACCGGTGATGGTCTATCGACTGGTCTCACAGGGAACGATCGAGGAAGAGATCCTCAAATTGCATGACAGCAAACGCGATTTGGTGGCTGGCATCATGGAAGGTTCCCAAGCCGCCGCCAAACTGTCGACCGAGGATCTAGTGGCACTGCTTCGTGGATGAGTGTGATGACTTGTCATCAGTCATGTTGATGCTATGATGTCACCATGAGAACTACGCTGCGAATTGATGACGATTTACTAGATACGCTTAAGCACCAAGCTGAGCTGGAAGATCTCTCGTTGACGCAACTGGTTAACCGACTGCTGCGGTTAGCGTTGCGGACTCCACGACCGAGAAAGCGGCTGTTTCGTCAGGCAACATTCGTGATGGGGCGTGAGCAAGTCGATCTGAACTGTGCATTGGACTTAGCCGCCAAGCTTGAGGACGAAGAGATTATTCGCAAATTGAATTTGCGAAAATGAAAGTAGTAGACACCAATGTTCTTCTCTACGCGGTCAACTCTGCTTCGCCCCATCACGCGCAAGTTAAGCGATGGTGGGAGGATTTGCTGAATGGGGACGAATCGGCGGCAGTTCCTTGGGTCTGCATATTGGCTTTCATACGGATCTCGACTAACCCAAGGGTGTTCCCATCGCCTTTGCAATCAGAGCAAGCACTAGCTACTGTCGACACTTGGTTGAAGCATCCCATGGTTCACGTCCCGCGCGAGCACGACAATCATTGGGACACGTTCAGATACTTGATTGAGGGATGTGGTGCAGCAGGTAATCTCTCCACCGATGCTCACTTGGCGGCGTTGGCCATTTCTCATGGTGCCGTCCTTGCATCCTGCGATAGCGATTTCTCTCGCTTCCCAGGTCTGCGTTGGGAAAATCCGCTGACCTAGCGTCTGAGGTTCGCCAGGAACCGAAAACGGGCCGAACTTAAGGTGTCTAGCACCAAACTGTGGTGTACAATGTCTGCTTACATGTCTATCAACTCTGGTACGTTGGGAGCCGTCATGCATCGTGTGTTTGTTGCTTTGACCTTGGGTCTATTTTCATCATTGCCAAATACCGCGTTTGCCGAGCGGATGACGCCGGAGAAGCTATTGGACTTGCAACGCATTGGCGATGCCGCGGTCTCTGCTGACGGTACGCAAGTCGCTTACCTGGTCACCACATACACACTGTCCGAGAACAGTAGCAAGACAAGCTTGATGCTGCAGTCGCTACCAGCCGCACAAGCGCCAACCAAGGTTGGCAAAACGGCGATCGCCTTTGATACGCCGTTGGTTTCCGCATCCGCAAAAGTACTATTGGCCGATGTCAGTGGGCTGCAGTCGCTGAGTTGGATCAAACGGCCCGAGGGGGAGCGATTGTTGTATATAGCGCCGACCGACGGTGACGAGGGGAAGCCGCAGGCTTGGTTGCTCGATCCGGCAGGGGGGAAGCCGAAACAGTTGACCCACGTCAAGGATGGCATTGCGAACCTCAAGCCATCTCCTGTCGGGACGGCGATCGCTTTCACAGTGGACGTCAAGATGGATCAAGAGGTAACGGAGCTCTACGACGATCTCCCCAAGGCTGACGCGCGGATTATCGATTCACTCTTGTACCGGCACTGGAATGCATGGCATGATTTTGCTTACAGTCACGTGCATGTCGCACAGCTCAATGAACAAGGCGAGGCCGACGATCCAAGCGACGTGATGAGTTCGCTGAAGGCCGATTGTCCTGTGCCTCCCTTTGGTGGCGCGGAGCAGTTCGCTTTTTCACCTGATGGAAAACAGTTGGCGCTGACGCTCAAGCTGGTCAATAACCCGGCGGAGAGTACCGATACCAGTGTCTACTTGGTCAGCCTCGCGGGAGGACCGCTGCAGAACATCGCACCCGGTATGACTGGCTACGACATGGAGCCACGCTATTCGCCCGATGGTCACTATCTGGCATTTCATTCGATGGCCCGCCCAGGTTTTGAGTCGGATCGCAATCGGATCATGCTCTACGATCGCCATCAGGGGACGCTCCGTGAGTTGACTGCGGGTCTGGATCAGACGGCGCACAATGCAACTTGGAGTGCTGATAGTCACAAGCTGTTTTTTCACAGCGAAACTCGCGGCACCACACAGGTTTTCGAAATCGATGTGGAGTCGGCTGCGGTGAAGCAGATCTCTTCGGGGCGATTCGATTTCGCAGTCGTAGCGGCACTACCGGGGGCGGGACGAGTATTGGTGACGCAACAAAATATGCTGCGTCCGATCGAACTGGCGATAGTTGATTCGAGTGGCGGAGCGACAACTACGGTGACTGATGTCAATGGCAATCTCTATCAGGGCTTGGAACTACCCAAGATCGAAGAACGCTTTTTTACCGCCACGGATGGTAAACAAATTCATAACTGGGTGATCCTCCCTCCAGACTTCGACGCTGCGACGGAGCGGCAGTGGCCCATGCTCACTTATTGCCAAGGGGGACCGCAGGGGCAGATTGGCCAGTGGTTTTCCTATCGTTGGAATTTTCATTTGATGGCCGCCAAAGGTTATGTCGTGCTGGCTGTCAACCGCCGCGGACTCCCGGGCTTCGGTGGGGAATGGAACGATCAGATCAGCGGTGATTGGGGGGGACAAGCCATGCAGGATATCTTGGCCGCCACCGATGGCATGATGGCCGACCCCAAGATTGATCGCACGCGCGTGGCCGCCGTTGGAGCCAGCTTTGGTGGCTATACCGTCTATTGGTTGATGGGCAATTCCGCCAATCGCTTCTGCGCCATGATTGCTCATTGCGGCGTCTATAACTTGGAATCAATGTACGGTTCGACTGAGGAATTGTTTTTTGTCAATTGGGACTTGGGTGGTCCCTATTGGAAGAGCCAGGAGGCCGCTGCCGAGTACGCACAGTTCTCACCGCATCGCTTCGCGGGAAACTGGAAGACACCCTTGTTGGTGATTCATGGTGAGAAAGATTTTCGCGTCCCCGTGACGCAAGGTATGGAGGCATTTACCGCAGCGCAAGTGCAAGGTGTTCCCAGTCGCTTTCTCTATTTTCCGAACGAAGGTCATTGGGTCCAGTCGCCTCAAAACGGCGTACTGTGGGGACGCGTCTTTTTCGATTGGCTCGATCGCTATTGCCAAGAGAAGAAATGACAACCGTTCTCGACTTAGAACGAAACACTTGAAAGTAACCACAGATAGACACAAATGAACACTGATACGTCTCTCTGGTCGATTTGTGTTCATTCGCGTTTATCTGTGGTTAGTACCTTCACTCTGGAGAAGTCGTGAACGATTACAAGAAATGACACCTGCTGGGCAGTGCATTTCCCCACCTTTGGCTTGACCGTTTGCGTCTACTACCAGCCGCTTCTATCATGGATCGCAACTCGTCGTAACTTGCCGATACCCGAGGGGGATCTCTACTCTTTCCGTGGAAGTCAAATGATAGTGCTCAAACAAAATTTACTACTGGTAACACTTCCCTTGCTCGTTGGTTTGGCTTTGGAGTCGGTGGGCCTTGCCGATCCAATCTACAACCTCAATGGGGCTTTAGGACCATGAGTCGCGAACAACCTAGCAAATCGATGCGCGTCCAAGAGTACCTGCGGGCCAATCCACGGACGCGAAATCGCGATGTGGTGGAGGCCCTGGTGGATTACGGAGTCACCGCCGCCGATGTCTCCAATGCTAAGGCTCAGCTTAAAAGAAAGGATTCGCGGCGCCGTTCACGAGCCAGTGTCACTGCCGTCGTAGCCGCTTCGGCTGGTGAACCTCAACCCGCAACTGCCGACAGTACGATCTCGCTGGGGGAACTGGAGGCGGCGATGGAGTATGTGCAGTCCGTCGGTGGGCTGCCGCGCGCCATGCAATTGCTGGCGGTGCTCCAGCAAATCCAAGCACTTTGAACTGCGCTTGTTGGAGTCTAGCCTTTAGGCGATTGAAGCGCAATATAAAGAGCGGCTAAAGCCTGGACTCCAGCGCGGCTAAAGCCTGGACTCCAGCGCGGCTAAAGCCTGGACTCCAGAGCGGCTAAAGCCTGGACTCCAGCGCTGAGCGGCGCTGTCCAATTCGCTATTTTAGTTTAGCCAGTTCTTCGAGCACGGTCGCGACTGCTGCACGATCGCCATGTGTGGTACTAACCAGTTGGTAGGCGATCTTTCCATCTTTCCCAATCAGCATCGTCGACGGATAGGCGGTCTCGCGCTCAGCCTCCCAACGTAGTCCCCAGGCATTGGTGAACTTGTACTCGGGATCGGTAACATAGTGAAAATTGGATGGGAACTCCCATTTGCCCTGCATGGCAAATTCCTTGGCATGGTCATCCAGCTTGTCACCCGGACCTGGATAAACCATCAACACTTCGGCACCGGCCGCTGTGAGCTCCGCTTGCTTGCCCATGAACTCGGCGACTTGTCGCGAGCAGATGGGACATTGATAACCGGGCCAGCCGCGCAACACGAGCAGCACGACGGGATGCTCGCTAGTCAACTTCTTCAACGAGACAATTTCGCCACTCGCATTTTTGAGCTCGATAGCAGGTGCCACTTCGCCAACTTTCGGTGGATGTGGCAACTCTTTGCCTGGAGCGGCCCGGCCGCGACCACCTTTACGTTGCTTCTCTTGCGCGTCCAAATTAAATCCGTTAGCTGCAACTACCAGGCACGCCAACAATACGAAGCATCTGCGATAAGTTCTCATCGTAACCGAACCTTCTTCTGAAGACTGTCGAGCGCTATCACCTGCAACGTGCAGATTCGAAATGCTAGGGCCCGTTTGTTTAGTGCATTGTAGTGTACACAAATCCCAGCCGAAGCAGGTAATTATTCGGCAGCTAGGCTGACACAGACTAGCTCCTTGTCGTTGCGCACGAACAGGCACTGATTGGCAAGGGCAGGGTGACTCCAGACTACCGCTCGCCCCATAGCTTCGCTGGTCGGTTCCAGCAGGTGCATGCGTCCCAATTCCTCAAAACCCTGCTCGTTGAACTTGGCAAAGACCAGATCACCCGTTTCGGTGAACAGCATGAATTTGTCCCGGTGCTTGATCACGAAAGCGGTGCCATGCGCCGCGCGGCGATCACCACCAGTGGTCAGTGCAAATGTTTCCCAGTGCCGCACTCCGTCGGCTGCATTGACGGCGATGAATGCCCCCGAACCGCAGTCGGCACCGTAGATGTTTTTCCCATCGAACAACGCAGTGGCATTGCCGCTGTAAACTCCAATTTTTGGTTTGCCTGTCCACAGCGCCTCTCCAGGCGTGCCGTCGGCGTTGAGCTCCAGCATCACGGACGTTTCGCCGATGCCACAAGCGAAGAGGCGATTACCCGAAATCTGCGGCGCGGCGATGGCCATACCGTAACGCGGCTGCAGCGGATAAGTCCAAATGACTTTGCCTGTCAATGGTTCCAGTGCATTGAGCGAATCGGCGTGCCAAATAATCAAATGTTCCCGGCCACCGAGTTGATGAATGCTGGGTGGGCAATAGCCGATCTCCGACGCGGTCAGGGCTTGCCAACGTACTTGTCCAGTCAGTTTGTCGAGCGCCACTACGACACTACCTTCGCCACCTGCCAAGCAGTAGAGCAAATCGCCATGCACCAGAGGATGGGCCGCATGTCCCCAAATCGGCGACTCCGACTTGAACTCTTCGGCCAACTGCATTTTCCAAAGCAAGTCACCCGTGGCGACTTGCAAGCACTGTAGATCACCTTCGGCACCCAACACATAGACTCTTTCACCATCGACGGTGGGCGTGGCGCGAGGACCACTAGCGTAAGATAAATTGTATTGTCGTTCATCCTCGACGCGCCATAACTCTTGACCACTGTTGGCATCAAAACAAAGCACTCGTTCGGTGCCAGTCATTTTGTCGCGGCCACCTGGGTTGTTAGTGCTAGTGCCACTCTTGGCGACAAAGTCAGTGATAAACACGCGCCCTTCGGCCACGGCCGGCCCAGAGTAGCCACCCGCCACCGGCACTCGCCATTTGACCGGAAGTCCCTCGTCCGGAATGCGCTCGACGATATTCGCTTCATGCGAGAGGCCATCGCGATTGGTCCCCATCCACTGTGGCCAATCCTCGGTCAGGCCGATCGAATTCCATGTTAGAAGTAGCCCTATCGAGCTTATTACTGTTCTGCGATTCATCGTATTGGTTCCTTGGTGGTGAGCCTGATCCAGTTAATGAGCGACCAGTGCTTATTCGCATTTACGATTATAAGGGACACTTCTCGCTGAACGCCACCACGCACAGGCTCGTTCCCAGGCTCCTGCCTGGGAACGCACTGTCTTGGAGGCTCCGCCTGCCGCGTCCTTAGAACCAACGACACTTCGGCAGGCGGAGCCTGAAATGCATTGGGTTCCCAGGCTGAGCCTGGGAACCAGAGGCTGGTACTGTGGCAGCAGATGCCGCTGTCCTACCAACGGCTACTTCTTTTTAGCTCGTTCGGGAGCATTGCTGGAGAATCCGAATTTGGCTTGGCGATCGCGCTCGTGCGCGGTCGAATCTTGAAACGTTCCAGAGGCGACGGGGGTGTGGGAGTCTGCAGCGATTTGTTTCATGCGGGCAATCATGTCGGCATGATCCTTGGACACGTCGTGCTGCTCGCTGATGTCTGTGGAAAGATCGTACAGTTCCCAGTCCGCGTTGGGCTTGGGACGAATCCCTTTCCAATTCTCGATGCGCACGGCGACTTGATTGACATACTCCCAGTACAAATACTCGTGCTCGGGTTGGACCCGCCCGGTGGCTTGTTCACCGAGGATCTCTGGCAAGATCGACAGACCGTCGATTCCAGCGGGGGCCTGAGCTCCGCACAATTCGGCCAAGGTGGGGAGAATATCGTACTGTGCGCACAGTAAATCACTCACGCGACCGGCAGCGATTTTTCCGGGCCAGCGAACTAAGAAGGGAATCCGCAAACCACCTTCATAGAGACTCCCTTTGCCATCGCGAAACTCGGCTCCCGTTTGTGGATTGACGTTGGGGCCAAAGTAACCGCGCGGGAATTCTTTACTGGGAAATCGATCTTGTCCGCCGTTGTCCCCGGTAAAAAAGACGATGGTGTTGTCGGTCAACTGCAACTCTTCGAGCAGCTCGAGGACTTGAGCCAAATTGTTATCAACCATCGTGACCATGGCGGCATAGTTCTTCGCATCTTGCGGCACTGATTCATCCTTCATCCAAGCATCGTTGGCATAGGCTTTCCAAGCGGAATCGTCGGCGGGGATATCCCATAGGCCGTGCGGTGGCGTGATCGGTAGATAGCAGAAGAAAGGCTGGTCGCGGTGCTCGCGAATAAAATCCAAACCGCGTTTCATGATCTCATAGTGCGAATAGGTCTCACCGCTGCGCCCGCCGTCGTTACCAGCCAACGGTACTTCTTGACTGTTATGAATCAAGTAGGGTGGGTAGTAGCTGTGCGCGTGAACCTGATCGTAGTAGCCAAAGAAAGAATCAAAACCGTGCAACTCAGGTACACCCGTCGAGCCACGCCCCCCCGCGCCCCACTTGCCAAAGCCACCCGTGGCATAGCCACGTTGCTTGAGCATCGACGCGACAGTCTGCTCTTCGGCGCGCAACGGTGTACCACCACCGTTGGCCCGCACCGACGCGTGCCCCATGTGCTTGCCAGTCATCAATGAGCAGCGCAGCGGCGCGCAAACCGGTGCGGAAGCTAGGGCTTGAGTGAACCGCAGTCCCTCTTGCGCGAAGCGATCAATATGCGGCGTACGAATTTTCGGATTCCCCATATGCGAAAGTTCGTAGTAGGCCAATTCATCCGACATGATGTAGACCACATTCGGTCGTGCAGGGTCAGCCGCTTTGGATTGCGACGCTGCGAATTGACCGATAGCGGCAGTCGCCAGGAGCAGGACGACTACCTGCAGTCTGCTCGGACATTGGAATGCGAATGGAAACATGGTGCGTTCCTCGGTGGAGTGGTGGAGTGGTGGAGTGGTGGAGTGGTGGAGCGTGGAATAGGGCCGAAGGCCCGGCTGATTTTCTAGCCCAGGCTGAAGGCCTTGTCATTACCCACAATTCGCAGCACGATTTTTATGTTTTCAAAATTCGTAAGTGACGGTTTGTCAGGAGTTTAGGTATTAGCATGCAATTGAGGTTGATTTGACGCGAATGCATGGCGTGCGAAGAATACAGCGC
>JBGSJT010000019.1:0-8640 GCA_041741715.1 Pirellulaceae bacterium
TTTATTCGGGCGGAAGCAACGACTTCCTGAGAGACTCGCTGCTTCCGCCCGAATAAATCGGACGGAGAGCAAGACAAGCTTCCTATGACGTGTGTAGCTGCCAGTTGTTGCTCCGCCGGGGTGAACCCGACGGAAGCATGAGCGGAACAAAATGCAAGGGCGGGGAAAGGTGTCCGACACCGTTTTGGTTTTGCTCAGGCTTTCTTAGCGTTTGGATAGAATCCGTCGGATTCTAGCGTCTTTTTTGTAACGCAAAACTCCTTTGCATTCTCTCGACCGATGGTTAACATTCGTTACGGCTGCAGTTAGGCAGTTAATCCGGCGATGTTCCCGATTGTGTGTTTGTGTTTTTCCCTTACTCTAAATTTTCTGGAGATGAGTCAATGTCGCGAATTTTGTTTCGTGGACGAGCCGCTTTTACGCTCGTCGAATTGCTGGTGGTGATCGCCATCATCGGCATCTTGGTGGGCTTGTTGCTCCCTGCAGTTCAGGCAGCACGCGAAGCCGCACGTCGCATGCAGTGCTCGAACAATCTGAAGCAGCTTGGGTTGGCACTCCACAATTATCATTCGACATACAACAGGTTTCCAACGCGAAGCGGAGGAACTAGCAGCACGTCCACAGGAGGCCTGATCAACTCAAATCGAGGGCGTCTCAGCGCGTTCATTCCGCTACTTTCTTTTATTGAAGGAGGCAATCAGTACAATTTGATCGCTGCGGGGGACGCGACCAACCCTCCCCACGGGCCCCATGCCTGGGCAAACTGGGCACCTTGGAATACTTCCCCTGCGTTTATGCGCTGCCCTTCAGATGCTGGGTACACCAATGCTACGCGCACAAATAGTTACGCCCTAAGCATGGGTGATATGGTGGAAGGTTTGATGTCAGGGCTATCTGGTCAGGCGCGAGGCGTCTTCTCTCCTCGTGGAACCGGACGAGGCTACGGCTTTGGCGATATCAGCGACGGAACTAGCAATACCATCGCGCTGAGCGAACGTCTCTGTCAGCAGGCAACGCCAGTTCGGGCAACGAACCCTGTGGTAGTGGCGGCTAATCAAGTTGAAAAGGTTTTAGGAACTCATACTCGCGTTTCAGGCTTGATCAATACTCCGTCGCTATGTTACGCCGTGGTTTCCGGAAACTACTTCATTGCTGGTTCTGAAATCCAGGCCCGCTTTGGCTTGGCATGGCAGGATGCAAACCCGATGTACATTGGCTTTAATACAGTGTTTCCGCCGAACGCACCCTCTTGTGCGGATGGGGGAATCAATGGTGACTCTGTACACTTAGTAGTCCCGGCCGCCAGCCGTCATACAGGTGGCGTCAACGCGGTCCTCTGTGACGGTTCAGTGCATTTCATAAGTCAAAGCATTGACACCGGCAATCTAAATGCGCGTCAGTTGATTTCCGGTCCATCGGTCTATGGTGTATGGGGAGCAATCGGCTCCAAAAGTGGTGGAGAAGCGGCATCTCTTCCGGAGTAAGAGCCGCGTATAATTTCTGGTTTTTTGATGTGGCAGTTCGCACAACAGTGCGAACTGCCACAACCATTTTTGTAAGTCTATTAAACGTATCGAGAGCGGCACAAATGTTTCATTGCAATCTTGGATGGTTCAAATATCTTCTGAGTGGTTTAGTGCTTGCCGGCTGCTCAGGTGATAACCTGGAGCCTGTCCACCCCGTAACGGGAACAGTGATGATGAAAGGCAAGCCGGTTGAGGGGGCGATCGTCGCTTTCACGCCGACCGATGGCGGGACTGCTGCTTCAGGCGCAACCGATTCTACAGGCACCTATAAACTAACTACGCGATCCAGTGGTGACGGTGCGGTTGCTGGAAAATATAGCGTGACGATTGCAAAATACGACAAGCGTTTGGAAGAGAAAAAGGCCGCAACTACCGCTCCAGGAGAATTGGCTGACCCTTACGATATCACCAATGAATATCCGACCGGTTATGACGAAATGCAGGCCTCAGAGATTGCTGCTTCGCTTTCTAAGAATTTATTGCCCCCCAGATTTGCCAATCCAGCCATGTCGAAGCTCTCGGCTGAAGTAAGCGAAGGCACGAACGCATTCGATTTCAAGCTTGATTAGGGAAATTAGACCAGAGGGTGCGGACCTTCAAGGCTAGTACAGCCCAACCCACGGCGACGAATCGACTGCGGGCAATTGGCGATCCAGCTAAACTACAATCTCCCTCACCAGCGGTGGCCACCGCGGCGGCCGTGCAACTCGCTGCCGCTGACGCGCCAGTCAAAGCGGCCGCGCTAGCCTATCTAGCCACACTCGGCTGTAGCTCACAACCCGGGACCGAGGAGGCTCTACTAGCTGGCCTGGACGATGTCTCGCCAGACGTCCGCGCCGCAGCCGCTCAAGCTGTCGCCGCCTCGCAAAAGTCTCCAGGTTCACTCGGTTGCCAGTGCAATTGCAGTTGCAGCGGTTGTTGCACTCCTGCGATACGCGCCAAGTTGACGCACATGGCCTATGAACAAGATCACACCGGCTGCTACTGCGAGCCCAGTTCCAAGGTTCGTCGGCTGTGTCGTTTGGCACTGGCCGCTTGTGGCGGGCCAGGGGGAGAGACGTTCGCAGAACCCGAGGAACTACGTCCACCTGCTAGTATTCAAGCGATCCAAGTCAGTGCAAGCGCGCAGTTACAACAAGCATTGACCGACTAATAACTGTCGCCTCTTCCACGTAGCCGCGGTCGCCAGACCGCAGGGTGTCCACATTCTAGAGAACGTAGCTACGACAGTTGTTTAGAACGTCTGGCTTGACTTAGCATCGATCGGAAAATAAGTGTCCGATCTTAAAGGTAGCTGCTGTCGCCAGACGGCAGGGAGTCGACGTTCTGGCGAACGTAGCTACGACAGTTATTTCCCGAACGATGCTTAGTCAAAAAGGCGTCGGACACCTTTTCCCACCCCCAAGGCAGAATGAAGTGAATAGATACAATTCTCAATTGGCTGGCTAGGCAGACTGTGGCTGTTGACATATGCGGTCAGTCTTCATCGCAACCTTGATTGTGAAATGTTGGAGTTCTACTCTAAAGAGGGGAGGCAAGTTCGCAGTTTAGGCACGCATACGCCGGCGTCGGAGCCTGCTAGTGACTGCTGATGCAATCAGCAACGCGACTGCGTTTGTCGGTTCTGGAACAGCGACGACAAAGTTGACTGAGCCGTGCGGTCCGCTGGCATTGTGAGTGCCGCCGCTGCCGATGGTTTGCCCTTGGGCCGTGAAAAACGAATTTGCAGATCCTGGCTCGGTGGAAAGAGTATGAGTGCCAAGTTGCAAGGGAACATAGGAACCACTAGCCAGGAGCAACGGTCCGAGGTTATTGTTAGTGGAAGAATTCGACGGATCAATCGCTTGGGACGTCGAACTATTTTGATTGAATTGCACAGCGGTTATTTCCAGTAGTTTACTCGATGTCGGATCAAACGTACCGCCTGATGTAAAACTGTAACTTGCAAATGGGCCAGATACTGTTCCCGCGTTGAGCAGTTCATTGCGAGAGTCGAAAATGTTGGCTGCGACCGTTGAGATGCCCCAATTGGAACTTGTCGAATTCGAAATTGTCGCGAACAAATTCCAGTTCACCGCGTGTCCCAAAGTCACCTCGGACTGATCAACCGTGATTTCAAAAGTAACTATCCCTGCCGTGGCTGTAGAACCCGCACTCAGGACTTGATACAGAGTGGCAATTATCGCAACATTCAATAGTCTGGTAGCAGTCATAGTTGTAATCTTCGAGGAGTGTTTTAGGGGTTGTCATGAAACTCGCCAAAATTGACGCAGACCATCAGTGAACTTTTTGTATCCGCAAAGTTGTTGGCTCAGCGTTGGCGACGGATAGATACGCTTACTCGTTTTTCCCCTCCGTGTATTGAGCCGAATTCCGTTTGAGGATTTTCAAAAGCGTCTTGGCCGGACGTGGACCTCGCGGACTTTGTCGTGCTCCCGCGCTGCACTTTCTGATTCGGTTGAGTAGAAATCGGAGCGAGCGTTGCCGCGAACCGACCAACGTTATCGGTGAGGAGTTGTTGCGCGTATGCTACGTCCTCGGCGATCAAATCGATGATTTGGTCGTGGGTCCGCGCCCACGTCCATGAGCGAGCCAGCCAGGGATGGACTAATGAGCTGGGGGGAGCGATGGCGAGTAGGGCTGGAGGTGCTGGAAGAATAGTAAGCTGATAGTCTTCGATTTCGCCGTCGATCGACAGATCGTCAAAGGAATAGCCAGGTGACGACGTGATCCGAACGCGTGCTATTGCAGTTCCATCGTTAGCACATGTCGGGACGGAAAAACTCAAAACTTGTAGGCCGCTTCCAACGACTTGGTCGCGAATGACATACTCGCCCGCCTCCAACCAGTTGCCGTTTCGATCAAAATCAATCCAGGCATTCACGTACGCGGTGCTGGGCGTGGCGACGGAGACTGTAGCCGTTGCCAGGCCCCCCCTAACAAGTAAGCTGAAGGTTACGCCGTCTTCGTCGTCACCATCACCACTGGCATCACTACTTGGTGAGCCGTCGCTTTCGGTGTCGATCGAATTGCCCAATCGCGTGCTGTTACGAGCGATAGCACGCGCCCCATTGCGAGCCAGAGTTGTGGGAAAGAGGGTGCTAGGTTCCGGAGCATCGCCGAAATCGAGCCCCACCGTTGGCAAGCCGATTGGATTAAATTTGGCTCCCACCACTGCAAAATCGTCGGCTCGTACCAGACCATCTCCGTTGGCATCGCCAGCTCGGTAAGCGACTCCTGGTAGCGGGCTAAAATTCGAACCCACGAATGCAAAGTCGGCTGCATTGACTCGCGCATCGCCGTTGAGATCGCCTTGCAGAACATGAAATAAACCTGCCTTGGTATCGTATAAAGCCGTCCCCTCCGCATTGGTAGCCGCTGTGCGCGGCAACTCAAAGACATAACGACCATCGGGGAGCGCGAGCGAGCTTAGATTCCATACAAAGTTGTTCGTGCCATTGCCAGTCCCAGTAACTGTTGCAGTATTGACAACAGCGCCACTGATGGCATTGATGATTCGCAAATTACTCGGTACTGCAACTGTAATATTGGCATCGAAAGAGAGGGCGAGCGAATTGACTCCCGACCGATTCGCATTTCCGGCTTGACCGTTGATAACGGCCTCACCGACGACTTGGGGTGCTGCCACCAGTTGGGTAAGAACGTAATCCTCGACTTCGCCGTTGTTGGCCGTCCCCAGTGACGACGTGACTTCGCCGACGTTCCGTGAAATGCGAAATCTGGCGAAGCTGCTACCCGCGACCGCATTGCTGGGGATGAGTAATGAGAGAGTATTGTTGCCAGCCACAAGAACTTGGTCCGCAATCAATCGTTCTCCCTCACTGAACGTACCATTACGGTCGATATCGAGCCAAGCGTTGAGGACGCCACCCAGGGGAGCAGATACCTGCATATCAAGGTAGTTCCCGGCCACTACCGCTGAGGTAAAAATCACACCATCTTCGTCATTGAGTGCACCGTTGTTGTCGCCGCTGGCATTGCTACTAGGGGCACCATCTAATTCCGCGTCTCGGAGATTTCCCAGAGTGGGTCCAACTCGCGCATGTCGGGGACCGTTTTGCGATTGAGTCACTCCGTAGGATGCAGGCGCATCGCCATAATCATACGGTGGTAGCGTTGTATCGATTTCGGTCGTGGTATTCGTCAGCGTCCAGGCACCACGACTTAGCGTCCCCGCCACTAAAATGTTGTCGGTTGCATCGTATTCCATTTCGAATGCGGAAGTATTAGGAAATCCTGTCCCCAATGCAATCCAGTTCCCGAGCTCAGCAAGGCTGGTTCCAAAAATCCCTCGCGCCGTACCAGCGATGAGTGTGTCAATTACGCCTGGGACGAAAACCAGTGAGCGAATATCTGTGGTCAGCGACAGCAAGTTCCCCGTAATGTTCGACCAAGTACTTCCCGCATTGGTCGACCAGCGAATTGACGTACTTGTGGCGATAGCGATCGAAGTATACGCATTGGGGTCGATAACCAGATCACGAATGGTCGTGGTAACGGGTTGCGAAGCAGTGGGATCGAGTGTACCACCGGCAGTCAAACGCGACAGGACTGTAGTACCAGCTCCGACATACAGGACATTGGGATTTGCGACTCCGTTCAAACGACCGCCGTAGGCTATGGCGTCTTGCTCGATACTACTTGTGCCGCGACCAGGCCCAACTTCGTTCAAAGTATTGGCTTGATCGAGCGATTCATATGTCGAATTGCTACCCTGGATAATCAAGCTCGAAGGGGCTACTGCATTTAGCTGCAGCGGAGTGCGGAATGCCGGCACGAGCGCTGCTCCGCCCGCAAGGATGGTTTGCGTCGGCTGAACGCTGCTTATCTGTGTGCCACTTGCGTTGTACACCCGCCGGCGGAGACTGCCAAGATTCTGGGCACTTGTATAGCGAATAGTTTGATTCGAGGCCGCCAGCGTGACTTCATCGATTACCACGTCGCCGCCGTCACCTTGGCTGACGATATTCCAGGCAGCAGCGCCACTGGTTGCTTGCGACGCATTCCCGTTGTCCTGCGTTCCCACCAGAATGACATTGGAACGACTGTCGTAAGCAATGTCGTGAATCTCGGTCACTGACAGATTTCCAATGACGCTAAACCAATCGCCGGTATTCGATTGCGGATTGGTCCGTCGATAAATGCCGCCATCGTCCACTTCTAAAAGATTGCCGTTGGCGTCCACCACCATGTCTCGCGAATCGGCGTGCGGGGAGCTATTGGAGGCTGTACCTCCTCCCTGTGCACCCAAGTTATTTCGGTGCGTGAGATGCACAAATTGGTTGCCGTTGGGAAGTGAAGCATCGCCTCGGAACAAACGGCCTGAAAAATTGTTGGCACCGATTGAATTCGGGAAAGTCCCGGCGTCGCCGTTGGTCCGTGGCTGTCGATCACCACCAACGTAGACCACATTGGGATCCGTAGGATCGGCCGCAATCGAAAAATGAATCGCCCCCTGACCCCCGGAAATCTCATCCGGCGTACCTTCCACCGGACCTTTGGTACCGCCTGGATTGAGCCCCACGTCAATGCCGTTTTCGTTCGTCGATGGTATGTCCATCGCCACCCATGTCGCGCCGTTATCGGGCGAACGATAGAGGCCATCGAGACGGCCTGTATTGATGATCGCCGCGTAGACTTCACCAGACCGCCCAGCCGCAAGCTCAACGTTGCTGGTGCCAGTGGTGAACAGTGCGTCCATGTCGGGAGTGCTCACACGCGTCCAGCTAGCTCCTTCGTTCAGAGATCGATAAACGCCGTTGTCAGAGGCCGTTGGAGCCAATGCCAGCGACGTATACAGGATCGAGGGATTGGTGGGATCTGCGATCAAATCGTAGGATCGCCCAAACGGCAAGCCATTGCTGCTAGCCGCGTTGTTGACTTGGGTGAAGCTGGAACCGCCGTTCGTGCTGCGAAAGATACCGACATTTGCATTCGAAGTGGAGTCGGCGATATTTGAACTGACGACAAGCGTCGAACCGTTGGCGGTGATGCCGGAAATGTTTTTGCCGATCAATACTCCGCCACCAGTCACGCGCGACCAAGAATTGCCGCCATCCGTCGTCAATAGTAAACCTGCTCGCGCTCCCCCTATGCGACCATAGCTGCTGAAACGCCCATTGCCAGCCCACACCGTTTGAAAGGTAGGATCGGCTTGATCAAAGGCCAGCGCCCCGATTGATAGCGATGACTGGGTATCCGTGTTGGTGGTCCAGGTTGGATTGGCGGCGGTGGCATTGCTACTTCGCCACACTCCCCCATTAACGCTTCCGACATAAGCAATGTCTGGATTGGTTGGATGGGCGATGACGGCGTGAATCGCGCCGACCACGGGTTGGGTTGCAATCCCTTCGACCTGTCCTCCTACGGAACCAAATGGTCCTTGGTTAATCCAAGCCGCCATCAAGTTGCGAAACTCCAATCGTTCGAAAACCAACTTTCGCGACCTGTCCTTGTTGGCCGCTGGATTGACAACAATTGTATCGTGATCCATGCGAGTCGCCCGCTTGCAACGAACCACTCGGGTATGTCTCAAAGTCGCGCCGTTCGAAAATAGATTTCGCATCAAATGTCGACTCGTTCATCAATGAATTCGGCGGAAGTCAACGTGTCTACCGCTGCTGGGCCGGATTATAGTAAATGAGCGGCTTTTGTCAAATTTTTTTAGTCCCAAGCTCCAGTAAGGTGTCAAACGCAGTTAAGAATGGGTGCAACCGGCATAGCATTTTGGGATGGTAGAGTTGCTATTGCATTAGGTTGTAGCAGCATTCTTTGCCAATCGCAAAAAGTAGCGGAAATTTGCCGTAACCGTTCACGCGATCAACACATAAGTATATGGATTTCCGAGGTGATCGCTGAGGGTTGAAGTCATGCTGAGATCGCATTTTTCATATTCGCGCTTGTTCGCGCTATTCGTGGGCCGTGTTTGTTTTTGCCCGCGAATCACGCCAATGAACGCGAATTCATGCATTGAGTAAAGATCGAATGCAAAGACTTCTAATTCGGTTGGCCACAGAGTAATGATGGTGCAGGCTGGTGAGCCAACTTTGCCGCGATAGACTCGTGAAGGAAATCGAAGAAACTACGATTTTGC
>JBGSJT010000020.1:0-2664 GCA_041741715.1 Pirellulaceae bacterium
TTAAGCAGCGATGAATTCGGGATCGCCTGCAACCGACTGAGTAACGCGCAGCGGTATTTACAGTCGAACGAAGCGGGTGCCGCTCACTGGGAGCTGAATGCGCTCGCCAATCAGCTCCGTGGCCGGGCGAACGCTAAGACACGCGAACCCCGCCTACGAATGAAATCTTAGTTCTCTTATTGGAGGACAAGGCATATGCACTCAGTAACGGAGTTACTAAAGCAGCTCCAAGTCAACCAGTCGGCGGCCGCGCATCAGCTGTGGGATCGATTTATCGATCTGCTGATCGTCGCGGTTCGCAGGCACTTGGGAAACCTTCCGCATAGGCGGAGCTGTGGATGAGGAAGATGTGGCCATAGCCGCCTTCGAAGTATTTTTGCGCGGCACCAAAGAACAACGAGTTGAGATTGACGTCCGCGTCCAAGAAGCACCTTGAAAAACTGATTGGCGACTGAAAGCGACGCAACCGACGAGAGTTTGGAAGTAAGCATCCAAGCTTCGCTCGCTCGCGACTCCGTGCGATAGGAGAAAGCGATATTCCAATAGGTAGTGGCGAGTAATTCATCGTTACGGGAGGGTTTCAAACGTCAACACAAGGGTGGGGACAGCCGCTAATCCATCAGACGCCAGAAAGAGATTTTGCGTCCACCAGGACCTAACCGATCTAATATCGATGCAAGTTATATCGCGGATACCATCGGTTATATCCTCGGCGCCCAGCGCGTTCCAATCAAGGCTATTTGACTAGCGATTTACGGAGAGTGGAGATCAACTATCCAATTTATTGAACCATGCATCGCGAATAAGGCTTACTTTGCGTTCAACCGTTCGCTTGGCAATTCCCAACTCTTTGGCGATTTCGGTATTGGAATATCCCTTCATGCGATATAAGGCAATCTGTCGCTGGATATCCGAATCGAGTTGACGGAGGCGCTCGGAAACCTCTTCGTTCATTAATGCTGCGAACTGAGGCGTCGGATCTCCACTTACTACACCGGCGATTCCTGGTCCAAACGAACCTTCGGCGTCGCCGGCCGCGAACACCGACTCGGTACGCACGTTGCCTTCTCCGCGCTTAATGGCTTTGGCTTTTCGCTGCAATCCAATTGCTTTCCGATTTGTAAGCATGACCAATACTTGCCATAAGTCCTGTCGGTCGTCCAGCCTTGGAAATCGTCCATCGACGGCCCCCTTCAAGAAGTCGTTATAAGCTTCGGACACCACGTCCTCCGCGCCTTCCACCAAGCCCCTGGTCCCTTGGAGTTTTCGCGCTGCTAGACGAATCAAACGCTCCATGTACTTGTCCCAAAGTCGCTGCTGCGCGAACGAATCGCCAACTTTCAGCGCTTCGAGGCACTGTGAAACGGATCCCTGAACGGAACGCTCGCTTGTATTTGTCATTTTCTTCTCCCTCGATTCTTGTAGTATTCTGACCGTGCGAACCGGCTGGCACCGGATTCGACCCTTGCACTCCTATACTCGCAAAAAAACGCTCTTCACCGACAAAATTTCGAAAAGAAACTTAAAAATTCTCTGGCTGGCCATTCCGGACAAGTGAGCCCGCTGGACTCACTTTTCTGAGAAGTCGAAATCGAGTTGAGTACACTTTGGCTGGCTAACGTCGCTAGCAATTTAGCCACGGCTTTTTTTACGATCTGGACTCAAATGCGATGTTGCAACGACTGACATCAGGTTGGCCCCCATCAGTGTGATGTCAAAGTTTTTTCCGAATAAGTGGCGGTTGAACGCCAGCGACTGCAAGTTGCATCATAGGGCAATCGCTTAACGCCCAACTGAACAGACCATTCACTCAATTCGGAGAAGAAGCAAATGATTGGCAAAAGGTCACGACGCACGACTGATAAATCGAGTCGAAGAAAGGCAATACGTCACTCAATGCGAGTGGAGAGTTTGGAGCAACGTCAACTGATGGCAGCCGACCTCTCGGTCAGTGCAGGCACGCTGACTATCAATGCAGACGATAATGGCGGGACAGTTGAGGTACGCGAAGCTTGGGGGCGCGTTCTGATTCAGGAAATAGACGTGTTTGGTCAAACAAAATCGTCCGTCTTCCCAAAGAAAGACGTTAACCAACTCGTTTTCCGTGGAAGCAGTCAAGCAGATACATTTACCAATCACACGTCCATCGTAGACTCAATTTGGGGAGGGCCTGGTGCAGACATATTGACCGGCGGCAATGGAGACAGCTTCATTGCTGGAGGCATGGGTAATGATCGAATATACGGAAGAGATGGCAACGACCGAATTAGCGGCGAATTGGGCGATGACTTTATGGAGGGAGGAAATGGAAACGATCGCTATTTGTTCGACACGGACCAAGCGCTTGGAACTGACACAATTCGCGAGGGCGCGTTAATGTTTTATCAGGGCACTGACACTCTTGACTTTTCCCGAAGCACGCTGGCGATCACTGTTGATCTGAATCGCACAGGCGACCAAGTTATCAACAAGAATCTAAAGCTTAATTTGGGTTCCCTTTTCTCAATCGAGAATGTCATCGGCTCTGCAGGAAACGATGTAATATTTGGATCAGGTGGGCGCAATGTAATCGAGGGAAGAGGTGGCAATGACTATCTAAATGGGGGGGGAGGAAACGACACGTACGTATTTGACACCGATACTCAAATAGGGAGTGATTCGGTC
>JBGSJT010000021.1:0-29416 GCA_041741715.1 Pirellulaceae bacterium
GGAAGTTTAACAATCGATTGTTCATAGCCAGGAATCCTGCAACGTGCAATCACAGTGGGCAAAAAGAATGGCTTTAGGCTAAAATCATTTGTTATTCAAAAACTAAGCCCCAGTAAAACATGAGTCCTACCGAGGCCAAGCCAGTTATTCTTCTCGCCCTGACCCAGTTATCCCCTGGCAGGCCCGCTCCTCAGCAGAGCCCAATTCCGCTTCGCTGAGCAGATTCAGTGTAACCGATCCATTGCGGCTGTGGAAACGAAACGCTACCCAGGGGGAGAGTCGCGACGGGCACCGACGAAGTTGGTCGGCGAGCGGAGAGGGGGGCTTGGCTGGAATTTTCCTCCCCGTCGCTTAGGCTCCGACCCTCCCACCGTAAGTTACGACGAATACGACGTAACTTACGGTGGGAGGGTGAGTTGCACCGAAACTAAACCGGCGATCAGCGAGAAGTGACGAAAACACTGCGCATTTCGCCCTCCCCGCCAGCTCGCTGGGGCTCGCCGACGACCCTCCCGCGAATCAAAACTACCGGCTGTAGCAACTGTTACGCGCGGGAGGGTAAAGCACCTGCAACCCTAAAATAAAATGGTGACAAAGCACTCGTGCTGCAGGACTCGTAACCTCGTCCACTACGACAATAATAGTTGACCGCAGCTACAAACTCTCAGCTCGCACCCCAGTTCACGATTTCACTAATCACACTTGTGTCGAAGGGACGGAACTTTTGATCTTGCCCGGTGGCTTCGTCGTAGATGAGCATCACATGCTCCCCCAAACGTGAGGCGGCGATCGAGTCAATCAAGTTTGTCGAATCATTGCCGCTCATCCGCATCAGCAAGCGGATTTCCAATTCACGTAGCGCGCTCCGCGACAGCCAACGACTTACCGTCGAATAGTTTTCGGCCCACACCACTGTATTTATTCCGTGACTGGGGCCATCGCGCAGAATTTCCTCCATCAATTTGTCTGGCTTGAGTTCGGTTTCGCCGAAGCCTCCCATACCAAAGTCGTCCTCGCGGCGCAACGATCGCAGGCGTCCCAATTGCAGCAGGCACAATAAAATTGGGGGAGCTGGTATTGCATCCGCAGTGTTCGCTTCGGCAGCATCATTTTCAGTCGCATTGATACGCACTTGCAGTTGTTCATAAACTTGCTTCAGTATGTCGTCGGCACCGCGGCTATCAACGCCATGAAGATCGCAAGGCATCTCGCGCCACAGCTGTGGCAACTTCTGTACCCAGGCATCGGTCGGCTTGGCACCTTGCACCACGAATAACTGGGGGGGAGTGGCAGTTTGATCGGTGGGGGAGCTGCGGGCGTGGACGAAGGAACTGGCGATCGCGGCAAGAACGCTGGCTGCCGCCGGATCTTCTCCGCCAACCAGCAACACATTTCTTCCAGCTTGTTGCGTTAAAGGAAACACGACCGCTGGACTAATGGCGACACTCTCACCTGTCACACACCACACCGCATCTGGATTGACCTCCGCCCGAGCTTGTGCGATCGCCAAATCGGCGTTCGCTCGATTCCACAGGGCGGCATGATTACCATCGTAGACCACGCATCGCCCGAGTCGATTGGTAGTCGTGTCTTGATTGCGATAACCGCTGGGGAGTCGTCGCAGCCACTGGAGCTGCTGTTCCTTGGTCAACCATCCGATCTGCATGGGTTGATTCCCCTCAATGCGACCTCCGGCATCGTTGTAGATAGCTTGCCCCGGAAACTTTAATCGCGCGGCCGCTGGATTGTCATCGGCAAAAATAATCTGCGCGTCGGAGGCATCGCACTGCAAGGCAATGCGCACGCCCATTTGTCCAAGGGTTGTCCGTGGCAGAGAATAGGCCCCTGCCAAAGTTTGACTACTGAGCAGCGCATGCACACCGAACGAACGACCTTGACGCACAATGCGATCGAGTATCAGACTAGCTTGACTGGAGAGCTTATCATCTTCGACGAACAATTCCTGGAACTCGTCGATGACAAACAACATGCGTGGTAGTGGGCGATCAGGATGGCGGGCATTCCAACTGGCTAGATCTTGCACGGCGGCCTGGCGAAACGCTTCTCCCCGACGCTGCAAACAGGCGTCGACATATTCCAAGGCGCTCAGCCCAAATTCACGATGACTCTCGATCCCAATGATATCGGCATGCGGTAGATTGGCCTCGGAGTAGACTTGGAATTCCACCCCTTTCTTAAAGTCGAGTAGAATCAACCGCAATTGTTCAGGAGAGTATTTGAGGGCGGCGCTGGTGATGATGGCATGTAACAAACTCGACTTGCCGGAGCCTGTTTTACCGGCAACGATTGCATGCTGCGCGGTTCCAATCCCGAGCTTCAATGCGTGAACGCGCCCCACGCCGCTTTGACCTATGGGGATCTCCAGCGCGTGAGAACTGTCCCCTTGCCACTGCGTCTCAGCCGTTGGAACGATTTGCTCCAGCGGCACTTCCACGCGACTGGCCAGCAGCCCACGACGCCCGACAGCCTGAACGATCTCGCGCGTCTGCTCCTCATCGGCCTGTGGTGCTAAGCGGATCGGGAACTGTGCCAGTGGCTCTTGCGTGGTATGCAGTGAACACGTTGAGGGATCGTAGCGCAAGTGCAACCCAGCTCGCTCAACCATTTCACGCCAGTCTGGATTGGGCCAGCTGACATTGGGATCTACGATCAGGATCGGAATAATCCCGCAACGCGTGCCGGTGTCGAGCAGACTACGCAAGTGCTTGGCCGCGTGGTCATCCAATCCACTCGGGAAACTTGACCAGACCAACAATCGATACGGTTCCGCCAAGGCACCCGCTTCGGCATTGTACGCTACGATATCGCGATACTGATTGCGAAGAGATTGTTGGATAAAATCCTCAGCGGCGAGCGCTAAGTCGGCGAGTTGCTTGGCGATGTGTCCGGGCTGTGTCCAGACGCGATGCCACACCAATTGCGGATCGAAGTCTCCCAGGTGCATGAGCCAGCCGAAGTCGCGTCCCAACCCAAGTGGGTCGATAACACAGACTTGGGTTCTACCAGCGGGCAAGGTAGTTAATGCCCGCATCAACAAGTTGCGAATCAGTTGTCCTGCCTGCGGTGCATTGGGATCGATGGTAACGGTCAGGGTTCCATCGTCCAGTGGTGAATACAGAAGCGGTGCGTCCAAAGCACTGTCGCGGTCAGTCGGCAGCGAATGCTCAGGCAAGAGCTTGGTCAACGCGAGCTCCCCCAACGGTAGAAGCGGACGACCTTGCGTGTCAGGCCACTGCTGCGACGCTTGCAAATGCTCCCAAGCGGGGAAGAGGCGTTGCGACCAGCGCTGTGAGCATCCCACCAGTCGATAGGCTTTGTCCGCCGCAGACTGTAGTCGCAGGGCACCACTCCGCTGGTGTCGCTGTATCTGCGTCGTCAGCTCTTGCTGCTGCTGCTGCGCGGTCATACTCATTTCGTCGCGACTGCGCGAGTAGTGTTGCCACTCGGTCTGTAGCCGCTGTGTGTAGTCAGTGTCGCAATCGGCGATGGACTGTGTCAACTGTTGCACAGCCAGCTTCTTTTCGATCGCGGCGTGCGCATTGAGTTGCACTAAGTCGCGATCGAGATTTTCGGAAATCATCACTGCCTCTTGGTCGCGCGCCTGCTTGGCCTGTTCAAACTGACCGTCGCGAAGCGTGGCCAGTCGCTTCAGTTCGTTATCGTTTTCGGCGACCGCCAAGCGATTACCGTCGTCATGCAGTTGACGCCCCAGCCGCGCTTGATTCTGAAATTTGGGATACTCCGCCTCGGCCAGCTTCTTGAGCCAAGGACGGATGGCTATCAACGAGAGCAATAGTGCTGCCACCATGACGACCGCACCGACCAACGTTGCCGCCAGCCATTGCAACACTCCACTTAGCCCCAATCCAATCGTAACCAGCAAAAAGAGCAAGCCACACACGCTCCACCAGGCAGGTGATTCGAAGAACCTAGCGGTCGGGTTATTCGACAACCGTTCACTGGCACTGCGCGCTTCGTTGATCGCCGCTTGAAATGCTTGCAGTGCTTGGGCGGCGTTTTTGGGCTGCGCATACGTGAATCCTTCTTGTGCGCCCGCCGCTGGATTGAGGCTGCGCTGCACCAGTCGCGTTTCCGTCGCCTGCTCGATCTCATCCAGTTGTGCCGCCAAGACTTGATTCTGTTCGCGGAATTTGTTGAGTCGCGCGATCGGGGCATCCTTGGCGCGGAGGAAAGCTTTCTCCAGATCAGCCGCACGCTGTTTTAAATTGGCGGTCAGTTGTTCAGCGCGCTTGCGCGCATCGCGCCGTAAACTCCCTTGACGACTGGCCGTATCATAGACCGCTTTGAAGGATCGCATTTCCGCGTCGTCCCAACGAGCCAGCAGTAGTTCGTCCCAGGCATTGGTCGTCGCTTCACGCTCGTTGCGCCGCAGTTGCTCCAATTCGGAGAGTTGTTCAGAATGCTGCGCGTCGAGCTGATTGAGCTGTTCGGTGAGCTCGTCGACTTGCGATACGACCGCTTGCGAGCTACTGCTGAAGCGCGTTTGCAAGCCACGCACCAAGCGTTCCAGTCGCGGTCGTGACAACGGGCGAGGAGCTTCGTCCATCAAGATGAGCCTTACAAATGCGAATTAAAGTCTTTCAAAGTCGCTGATCGCTCCGCGGTCAGTGCTTCTGTTTTCTAATGAACATCAGGCGTCAGTGCTAGAAACCTTAATTCAAGATACAAGGTATCCTCCCGTGCGCGGGAGGGTCGCGAGTAATGCGAGCGGGGAGGGCTTGAGCACGCGTTAAGTCAAGTTCGACAGCCCCCTCCGCTCGCATTTGAACAGGAGGGAACCGAGGTAACAGAGCAGTAGCATAAAAGTCGATTGCAACCTTCAAACTCCGTTTCCTTCGTTTTCTCCTGTAGAAGTTGTTGGCGGTTCACTACTGACACCTAACCACCTTAACTATAATCGGTGAAAGTGAGCCTATTTCACAACGCGTCGGGATCTTGAACTTTCTTGACGATCTCCTCGAATTGCTCGATGGCTTGTGCTAGGCTTGACACTAAACCGCTGACCGTGGGGGCCACTTGCGAAACATGCTGTTGAAAGAATTGTTTCCCCTTGTCGTCGCGCCACACTTGTTGGGTCTCGGCGGCTGCGACGCTGAGCATATCTCGCAATTTGGCCAAGCGCTGGGCGGACCCCGGCAAATCATGGCTGATGCGTCTCATGGCGACTCTTTAATGTCGTTGGTGGCGGGTGTGGAGCGCAAACCGGCATAGGCCTTGAGACGTTCGACTTGATCTGTCAGCACATGCACGGCTACTTGCAAGTCAGCTTCTGCCAAGTCGCGACAGCGGACGATTTTCGACTGCTGCTTGTTTCTTTCGGTATCCCAGAACAAAATGGCGGCCCGCGTTGTCTTCAGCTTTTGTTGACACAGTTCCAGTCGCCGCTCCGCTTGCTGCAGGCGTTTCTTCTCCTCGGTACAAGGCCGCCGTTCGTCCTCGCGGACATAGGACATGCAACGCGTGAGACTATCGCGACACTCCGTCCAACGCCTCTCGGCCTTCGCCAGTTCATCACCCCAATAGCCGAGCACATCATGGTTGAGCCAATTGGTCAACCGCCGCAGTTCGAGCTGGAGCAATTCAATTTCGGCGCTCAGTTGCGATCGAAAGCCAATCAACTGAGTTGCGAAGGCTTCGATTTGAGCCAGCGACAGAACTTGTGCATTGTCGGCCATGTGCTTCAGACTGTTAATCGTCGACGTAAGTTTCGATGAAGCGCGCCAGTCGATGGAAATCGCTCCCAATCTCAATATAGCGAACTTTGGTCACCAGCGTTTGTGGATCGACTAGATCTTCGAACGGCACAAAAGTCAAATCGAGTTGCCCACCGACCGAGACCATGACACCATTCAGACGCCGTTCAATCAACGCGCGATAGGCCCCCACGCCGATCTGTGAACCAAGCATGACGTCGAAGGCGTGTGGAATAGCACAGCGACTTTCATAACCAAGCTGCAGACCGTTCATTTTGCGCGTCTTGCCAGTCTGCTCCTTATACTTCTTAGAGATAATGTCAGCCAACAACTTACTCAAGTTGACGGATGCGATTGCGATGTGACCATGGTCGTCGCGAGGAATCCCTTCCAGATACTTGTAAGGCAAATACTCGGCCATCCCCTCGGCAACCACAATCACACCGTAAGGACGATTCTGTTTTTCGCGAGTAATCATCATCTTGACGATTCGCTCAACGATCTTATCAACATGCATAATCGTGCGAGTTTTCTTATTGCCGGCTGCATCGACGATTTGCTCCTCACCGCGCAGCGGGCCGACGATATCTTCGACGCTCAGCACCATGCAGGCTTCACCGGCGATGGCGGCGCCATAGGCCAACCAGCCCGCGCTGCGCCCCATGGCTTCACACAGAAAATAGGCTTGGCCCGCCGCCGCATCGTAGTTCAAATTCCGCATTTCGGTCGCTAGGAATTCGGCTGCAGTAAAATAGCCAAACGTGAAATCAATCCCCATGTAATCGTTGTCGATGGTCTTAGGTAAGTGGACCACGGGCATCCGCTTGGCATCGGCCGGGAGCGTATCTTGGTAGAGCTTCATCTTGTTGGCTGTTTTGAGTGTATCGTCGCCGCCAATGGAGATCAGTGCGTCGACCCCTAGCGATTGCAGCGCGTTGTAGACACGCTTTAGTGGCGCGCTCTTTTCAGGGTCGGTCAAGTGCTCACGAGCTGAGACCCCTTTGCCGGGATTGGTCCGCGCGGTGCCAATCATGATTCCCTGGGACGTGCGTCGGTGGGAAAGTTCATTGTGCGTGATGTGCATGTAGGCTTCCCCTTCTACCAAGGGGCGTGAGCCATCGAAATCAATCAAGTGCGAATAACCGTGCTTGATACCGATCACGTCGATCCCCGCGTTGAGGAAGGCAAAGGAGGCGGTACCAATCACGGCGTTGGCGCCCGGTGCCGGGCCACCAGCAAACAACATGGCCACGCGCTTGATATCTGACATGTACGAATCCTCGGTTATGATGAAGTGCTAGTCGCGGATATTTAATTGGTACTAGCAGCTCGACGCGCCAGGGAGTGGGTCTGTGGTGTTGGGATCCGGTCATCACCGAAACCACTCGAATCACGGACCCACTCGCTGGCGCGTCGAGCTGATAATGCGAGCCATATTGTCTAGCAGGTTGTGGGAATTGCCAAGAGCGCTGTTGGCCAAGTGGGCCTCGCGCGGGAAAACGAGTGTCGCGATCGAGCCTGCAATCATAACCGACTGCGTAAGCAAGGACTTTTAACCCAACCCCGAACTTATGTAAAAACCCAGGCAGCCCGAGCGACAAAAAAATGTGCGGCAAAAAAATGAAGAATTCAGAGGATGCTGCGTGACGATTTCGGTCCCCCGCTGTCTCTTCACCCAGGGAAAACCGGTGGGCTAGCGGTCGTCCAACGAAAAAAGGGGGCAAGCTGAGCTTGGCCCCCTTCTAGAAATTCGATCGTTACTACTCGTGGTCTCAGCTAGGCTGTTGAACCTTGAGCCGCTTTTGAATGTCTGTTTCCAGCATTCCAAAAACTGCTTCATGGCGTTGTACGGACATCTGCAACGCAGCCAAGAGTCGCTTGGCGGTGTAGAAGTTCATGATTACACGCTGCGTAACATGAATCGGATCCTTGGGGATTCCGACCGGTTGTGGATTGAGGCCGAAATCGACGATCAACTCCTCGGGAGATCCCGTAACCCGGCAAAAATTGGCGTAATTAGCCAGTGCCTTTTCGTCGTTGACTTGAACCTGAACCGGTTGCTGCGCCTGTTGCTGTTGCCCACGTGCGGCCTCGGCGGATGGTTCGCGTTCCATTGTACTCTCTTCAGTCTTTGTCATTCCAGGAAACTCCTTGTGCTGACTATTCAGCCAATGTTGTCCCAGGCACCATGCCCGGCACTTCGTTCAAACAATTTGGGTCATCCGGTTAGTAGCATCAACGCTGATCCCACCCTGATTGACCTTAAAAACTTACATCTCCAAACGGAAGGTACGAGTCAAGAAACGATAGACGCGCCAGCCGATCGACTTCCAACCCACATACACCTTGCCCTGTCCGCGATAACCGCTGCGCAATGGGACCTCCACGTTTTCTAACGGAACTCGAGCTTGATAGGAAGTACTAATCGGTCGAAGTCGACCACTTGAGTCCATTTCTGTGTCCAGTCGTCCCCCGGACTGAATGCCCAGACTCTCTGGAGCAACAGCCATCTCCATTTCCGATATCTTCTCTATCTTGCCGGAGAAGGTCGCCAGGCGCGCCGAGTCGATCTTAATATCGGCTTCGTCTCCTTCGTGGACCAAGTCAACATCGTGCTGGTCCACGATCAATACCGCTTCCATGCGCGTTGGGTCACCGACCAGGCACAGCAAATCCGACTCGGAAAAATAGGCTGAGCGATTTTTGGAATCGAACGGACTGCCGCTCCAAGTGGGCAATTGTTCTTCAGCTTCTACCTGCTTGGGAATCGGTTTGCTGGGTGGAGGGATGATCACTCCCGACTCTTTCGATTTAACCGACAGCATGTTGACGCGGTCGCGGATGTTGTTCAGCTGCGCCAGCTTGGACTGGACGATTTCTGATTGCGTGTCGAGCTGAGCCTTGGCCTGGGAATCAATGTATTGCTGATCTTCCAATACACGGAAGCGATTGACGGCCATCTCATATTCGTTGGAGCTCTCCAGCAGTTGCATCTGCAAATCGATGTTGTCAAGCTCCGCGATCACTTCGTCTTTCTCGACGCGATCTCCAGGACGCTTGTGCAAACCGACCAATCGCCCTGGGACCATGGCGAAGACTTGTTGTGCGTCATTGGGTTGGATTTCCACGGCGCAGTCGACATGAAACGGGAGGGGAATAAAGAGGATTCCAGCTATTACCGCCGCCGTCACTGCCAAAGTTGTCAGTACATTTTTCTGTTTCATCTTGCTTGCTTTCCCTGGCGTGCGGAAAAATTTAATCGATTGCCAGACAGGTTGAACGACCATGCCAGCCAGACCTGAGAAGGCGATTAGCCGTCCCAGCGCCTGCAGGCCATACGGCTCCAGAACTTTCATCAAGAACATCATGATGGAGAAGACCACCACCCAGCGATAAATGACCGAGGCGACGGTGTACGAAGCGAACCAGAATTGCTTCTTGTGTGGCAGAAAAGGATTGTCTTGGAGTTCCAATCCCAAACAGTATTGTTGGAACCAACGCTTGAGTACTTCGGTCGCCTTTTGGCGCAAGTTGGGGATCTCCAGCATATCCATCAGGATGTAGTAACCGTCGAACCGCAGTAGCGGATTGCCATTAAAGACGACGGTGCTGACCGAACAGATAAACATGACCGACAAGCACAAAAAGTTGAGCATCCCCGGTTCGCTGAACCACCATAAATATGTGGCGATCGAGGCCAAGATCAGTTCGACATACATCCCAGCGGCACCGATAAAGACGCGATGCCATTTGTTGGGGAGCATCCAAGAATCGGAGACATTGCAATACAGGCAGGGAGTGAAGACCAGGAACATAAAGCCCATCTCGTGACACTCGCCACCGTAACGCTTGCAACTCAATCCGTGCCCGAATTCGTGCAAGATTTTGACGATGCCCATCGTGGCTCCTAACCACAGCCAATTGTCTGCGGCGAAGAACTGTTCAAAAGTTGGCAGCTTGGTCCGAAACTCCTGAAAGTTCACTAGCACTAGCGTCAATGCGCTCAAACCAAACATGCCGATGCAGATCAGTGCCGGAACGGTGAAGATCCACCAGGTGAAGGGATTGAGAAAGCTGAGAATGCGTTCGGGGTCGATCCCGCGAAACCGTAGCGCAAATACGTTGGCTAGTTTTCCAAGCAACTCCTTCTTCTTTTTCTCGTCGCTGCGTCGGCGTAGCTGTCGACCTTGGCCATTGGCCTGCGAGACTACCAAGCCGCTACGATGCAGCATCCCGACGAATTGTTGCAAGTCTTGCAGCGTAATCCGCTGCGGGGCGAATTCCGATTGAAATCGATCTTTGATCGCTTGTAGGCTGGTGACCCCGTCAAGCATATTCAGGATCGCAAATTCTTCTTCGTGAAAACGGTAGTAGGTCAGACTCACCGGCTCTTTGACGACCCAATACACGCGGCCATGGTAGCGATGCTTTTTGGATTCCAGGTCGGGGCGACGCCGCAATTGCAGCGGTCGCATCGCACTGTTCACCAAGCTGTCAGCCATTGTGGTCATGAGGAGTACATCACTATTTCAGGTTTAGTCTGAGTGTCGAGCGGGAAATGAACTTCGTAGCTACGTTCGCCAGAACGTCTGAATTTGGTAGCTACGTTCGCCAGAACGTCTGAATTTGGTAGCTACGTTCGCCAGAACGTCTGAATTTGGTAGCTACGTTCGCCAGAACGTCGACTCTCTGCCGTCTGGCGACGGCAGCTACGCTTTAGTCGACTCTCTGCCGTCTGGCGACGGCAGCTACGCTTTAGTCGCGACAGTTATTTTCCGCACGATGCTTAAGATCGGCTCGGTTGTCGCCGACTATCTACAGTTAATTTGGAACCGTAATTTCGATATCTGCGACCATGCCATCGCGCAGCAACCACGAGCCACCCACTTGTTGATTCTGAATACGAGTCGACACACGCACTTTACGCGATTCAATTTCAGCGCTAACGATTTCCACGACGGTATCGTACGTAGCGACGTCTTGGGCATTCAAGCGCACCGCGACCTTGATGGTAGCTCCTTGCAGCGTCCCCACGGATATGCCATCGATGGGGACAAACGCTTCGACCTTCATTTCATTGAGATGGACCAAACGCAGAATAGGTTCCCCCGCACGGATCCATTCACCGGCATCATGCAGGCGTTGCACGATCACGCCATCGTAGGGAGCGACAACTTTATACAGTCCCAATTTGACGTCGGCGGCCTTGACCTTTTCCTTGCTCACTTCCGCAGCCACGATTTCTTGCTCGTGTTTGACTTTGGCGACATCGATTCCCAGCCGCGCACGCTCGTATTCGAGTTGTTTGCGACGGGCTTCGGAATAGGTCGCCGAGCCTTGGTTGTACAATCGATAAATGTCTTCGTACTCGGCCTTCGAAACCTCGGAAGCCTTTTCCGCATACTCAACTTCGGCCGTCTGCTTGGCCTGTTTTTCTGATGCTTCAAGTTCCTTCTCAGCCACCGCCAACTCCGCCATGGCCACGCGATTGTCAATGACTAGTAGCGTGTCATCTTTCTTGACCGCGTGACCTTCGTCGGCCAACAATTGTGAGATCAAGCCATCGGCCTGAGCGGCGATGGGGATCTTATGCATTGAGACGACCTGAGCATTGTCGACGCGGATCGTCCGGCCAGCGGTAGATTGGCCAAAGGCCGAAGTGGAGGCGACCAGCAGGACTAATGCTCCCAAGAGCATAGCGAGTTGTAGACGGTATTTCATAACGCGGAACCTAGATAAGTTTTTCAAGCAAGTAGTTAGTTGACATGTCTCATTGCGCTGGAGTGCAGGCTTTAGCCGCTGTTTTAAGTGTTTGAAATGCAAGGGCACCTAAAGGCTGTACTCCAGCAAAGCAGTTCTCCAACAAGGTTGTGTTAGAAAATAACGTTGGCTTGGACCCACTCGACCACTTCGTGGAACCACACGAAAGCAGCTGAGCGCCTGCCCGCGACCACGTCGGCGATGACTTTCGAACCGGGGCGACGACTGAGGCCATCCAGCGTATCAGGCTTCACTCGCAGCTTGACCACCGCACCGTCCGTCGGATCGAGTTCCGCTCGGTAGTGCACATCCGCCAACTGCAATTTCCCCTTGTGATACTGTGACGCATCCGTCAATTGAATAAAGTCGACCTCCAGAGGCTGACCAGCGGAAACTTTAAAAGCATCGTCCAGGTACTTCATGCGCTTCTCAGGCATGAACAACTCCAGCTCCCAATCGCCACGCGGGTCGGCCAGGTTGACCAGCACTTGTCCAGTTACCACCGGACGCGCTCGCAGACGTTCTTTCAAGTGCCAATCCATGACGATGCCATCAATGGGGCTGGTGCGTATCAGTTGTTTCTCTTTCTCGTAGACCAAGGCCAGTTGAGCTTCGAGCGTTTCCTTGCGTTTGAGTGATTCGCGCTCTTGGCCCATCAGTCGCGATGTCTCCAGGCTATCTCCGGCGCGACTGGTGCGGCCGATCTGCTCACCCAGTGCGACGATAGAAACTCGCGCCGCATCGAGCTGACCTTTGAGGTCGGTAATCTGTATTTCCAACTCACGATTGCGCAGCTTGACCAGCGGTTGCCCCACTTTAACTTCGTCGCCGTGGTCAACGTAAACCGTCTCTACTTCACCTTCCACATGCGCGAAGACTTGCTCTTGTAACTTCGGTTGGAGCGCGCCGTTGGCCTCTAAATCCAAATTGATGCGGATCAAAAATAGCGCCAACAACCCAACCGTGGCTAAGGCCAAGACGGTCATCGTCTTGGGGAAGGCGGAGCCACGGAACAACCAGGTGGCTCTCCCCAGAAAACGCCACAGCGGCATCAAGAATAAATCGCTATGGGTCATCGAATTGTTCAAGGCCCGCGCGGCATGCTCATACACCAAATCGCAGCGCGAACGGAGCGCGTCGGGGGGGACTTGGCTTTCGATCTGCTCGACGATCAAGGCCCCAATGATTTCACGTTTGGACAGGTCCTCGCGCTGTACGGTCTCCTTCGAATAGACATCCCCCTCAACCACTTTCTCGGGACGGCGGATCGGCAATACCGCAATGGTGCGACCATGGGAAAGGTCAACGTAATCCTCGACTGCTTCTTCCAACTGCGGCGGTAAATCGGCGACCGAGCCGTCGTACCACAATGAATTTCCCGCCGCCACCACTCGCGTGGCCAATGAATTGAGCGCGGAAACGATGTTCGAGCGATGCTCGATCGTGTCTTGACCACTTATCGCTTCGACTTTGACCTTGCGTCCCTTTTTGATGGCCACACTCACGCGGTCGCAGCCGATCAGTTGTCGACCCTCGTTGGCAATCGTAAAAGCCGTGTCACGCAGTTCGAGATTGTCGTGTACCAACCGCGCAAAGTGGTCGGCCTTCTGCCACATAATTTGTCGGTCGGAGACCTTCTGGAAGTTGTGCCCCTTGAGCCATTCGTTGATCAAGCCAGCCATCTGCTCGAGGAACCGCAAGTAGCCACGTTGTACATTGGGTGCCGAGTCGGCCCGCTGAAAGACCTCGACCAATCCCGTTGTCTGCTTGCCGGTGGTGAGTGGCGACACGCACAACAGGTACTGGGATGGATTCCCTTCGTTCTGATCTTCGCCCAGCATCGAATGGGGTGGAATCAATTCCGATTGGCCACGCATGTACAACCGCGATAGCAGACGTGCATGCTTGGCGGCATCGTCACTATCCGCTTCCAACAGATTTTGATTGACGTTGATTTGGTAGCTGAGCTTGAGCTTCCCTTCCTCGTCCAGCAACCACAACGCACCACCCACTGCGGCCAATGCATCGACGATTCGCTTCAGTACCGCAGGATAGTATTCGTCGCCTGCCATATCGCTCCGCGACAGCTCGGCGATTTCATTGATTAGCGTGCGAATCTGTTGCTTGGTTTGTTCAACCGTCTCTTGGGATGGCGTGGTCGACATAGCCAGCTTTCGACTTTTAGGTAGTTTCAAGAAAAAATCACTGGAATGATTCGCCGTGAAGCGATGCCCATTCATCCGACATTAAACAGCAATCACCACAACTCAAGGGAGCCGAGGGTAACTTGGTACGTCTACCGAGAAAATGCTCGGCGGGGTGTTCTGGTTATACCAATCAGCAGCAATGTGAGCGGCCTGCGACCAGGAACCCCCAGCCCCATTGAGCCCGTCTCCTCCCCAGAAGCGGAGCTTCTGTGGGCGTTATGACTAGCGCAATCGCGAGAAGACTCTTTGCTTCCCGCTCACCCTTGTCCGCCGGTTGTACCAAGAGTATAAACAATATCAGTTGTAGTAGGGAAGTGCGTAACTCGTTAAAAAGTTGATTTTTTCAAGGGATGCCGGTAGCCGTGAGGGATGTTGAAACATGGACGTAGAGCTACATCAGGCTCTCCAGTTGCTCCCCGGAGACGCCGACCCCCCCCAGGCCTCGCAAGTCCGTATTCTGGGCGATCTGATCGACGGCGATCTCCCCCTGCAAACATTTCTCGAACAGCTTCTGCCTCAACTGTGCAGCCTGTTCGGCGGTTCCGCAGCAGTGACTTGGATGAAGGCTCACGGTACTAGCGATGCCATCTTCGGCGTGCGTTATCAAATGGACCAACTGCTGACCTCGATCGCCGATCAGAAAAAACACGAGCGATTGGTCCAGTTTGCTTGGCAGCACAAGCAACCGTTGCTGGCCGAAGGGACAGCCAATGGAGATGACGCCCCCTTCTCGCTGGGGCGATTGTCCCCCGAGACGCGGGAGCCGGCCCGCAGCCCCCCCTCGCGTCCCGTGGCAGCGGTTGCCGATTCAGACGCAGCCCCCAATTCAACTCGTTATCCACTCCTGTTTGGTCCCATTTTGCACTTGGGAGAACCAATTGCTCTGCTGGAAGTGGCTCTGGCGCACCATCACTCCGATTCCTCCGCGACACCGCTTAGTCAGGCGCAGCGACAACTCTACTTGCGCAGTATCAAGCTGGTGGCCGAGCGGGTGTACGGTGGTCTCCGGCGGCGCATGGCTATGCCCGCTCCCCGCATCGACAAGGCGGTGGAGCAAGTCGAAAAGTTGACTGCCGAGGTGCACGCCTTGCAACACCAAATCATGCAGCGCATTGAGGTCCGCCTACAGCAATTTCACGGCTGGGCGTTTGGTTCGCTGGCGGAGAATCAAGCCTTCGCCAAGCTCGTACACCAGATGCTCGAAAGCCATGGTCTGCGAGTTGAGTGTCCGGAGTGCGGTCACCCCGCCATCTTGCGCTGCCTAAGAGTGGGCAATGCGAAACATGGAGCTTTCGTCTTCGATCATTATTTGGATACCGGTCGCACCTTTCATGGAGGCCCCACGACGGTTCCGCTGATCAAGGTCGTCGCCAAACCCGCTCGACGTGTTGCGTTAAGCGGTCCTGCCTAGCATGACGCGCTGGGTGGCACTGGCATGGCCAGTGGGCTCGAAGGAGACGATTCTTGGAGCTAGATTTCATTTTCCAGGGCTTCGAAGTAATCGCACCAACCTACCCAGGGCCTTTTGGGTTCGCGGCTTCGTAGGTCGAGGTCAGATTCAAGAATGGACTGTTGCTGGAACACGTGCTTATGGTTCTGAGTGCGTTACTTCGAAGTGTTGGAAAACGGATTGTCGGGGCAAAATCAATCACTTCGATCTTCACTGGCCAGGCCAGTGCCACCCCAATCATGGCTCTTCACGAAAATTGCGCGGTAGACGGGTTGTCCGTGCGTTCGCGCGCGACGTTCGAAGTGTGTGGTGTAGTCCATGTTATGCGCGGCTGTGCGCTGCGGAACATACAGGGGGCCAAACAGCGCTGTGCGCTCCATAACTTGGCTGCAAATGTGTTCGTAGTAGTCGAGCACATCGGTCCAGAAATGGAGTTGACCACCGGGGGACAATACGCGCTCGATATCGTCGAGCGTCTGTTCGTTGAGCACGCGACGCTTCTTATGTTTGTTGCGCCACCAGGGATCTGGAAAATAGACATGGACCGCCACGCAACTGTTCCTGGGAACCACGTCGGTCAAAAATTTCCGCGCGTCGCCACGCAGTAAAGTGGCGTTGGTCAAGCCGTGTTTCGCTAAGCGATCTGCCGCACCGTTGGCAAATTTGGCAGCCAGTTCGATTCCCACGAACGAGTGATCGGGACGTTCTGGGGCGGCGGAAAGCAAGAACAGGCCCTTGCCCGATCCGATCTCCAACTCCACCGGACGCGACGCAGGGACGATCTGCTCCCACATCAGCGATTGTGTAAACAGGTCGCGAGCCCGGGTTTTAACGCGGGGTTGGGGAGTGTCGTTGAAATTCGAGTCTGTCATGTTCGTTCTAAAAAAATCATAATCATCACAGATCAGCGACTAGCGTGGGTTTCGTGTGCCCGGTTTCTTGTGACGTGCGAGCGTCTATAATACGCTGCAAACTAAACCCGTGCACCACTCGTTTCGTCACAAGGTAGTGATCTCTGATGCGCTTTGCGATTTGCAATGAACTTTTTCAAGATTGGCCGTGGGAGCGGGCCCTGGAGTTAACGCGCGAGTGCGGCTACACGGGCTGGGAAATTGCACCCTTCACATTGGGTGGTCGCCCCGATTTGTTGCCCGCCGAACGCAGACGTCAATTGGCCGAACAGGTGAGTCGATCTGGCGTGGAAGTCATTGGGTTGCATTGGTTGTTGGCCAAGACCGAGGGCTTTCACTTGACCACGAACGATACGGAAATACGCCAGCGGACGGCGCGTTACTTGGGGCAACTGGCTCAGCTCTGTCGCGATCTGGGGGGGGCAGTTATGGTGCTCGGTTCCCCGCAGCAACGCAATTTTTCACCTGCTGAAATGACACACGAGCAAGCTGCCGCCAATGCGCTGCACGTGTTGGAGCAGCTTCTGCCCGATCTGGAAAAGCACAATGTCACCCTGGCGCTGGAGCCACTTGGCCCCGGTGAAGGGAATTTCTGGAATCACGCGGCGCAAACCGTCGAGGTCATCGAGCAGCTCGCCTCTCCGCTGGTGCGCCTGCATTTGGACGTCAAGGCCATGAGTACCGAAGGGATCGAGATCGCCGATAACATTCGTGCCAATGCGGGACATCTCGCCCATTTTCACGCTAACGATCCCAATCTGCTCGGACCAGGAATGGGGGAAGTTGATTTTGTGCCGATCTTCAAGGCACTTCGCGACGTGAACTACGACGGCTGGGTTAGCGTCGAAGTCTTCGACTATCAGCCAGGCATCGAAACCATTGCCCGCCAAAGCATGCAGAACATGCGCAATGCATTGGCCCACAAGTGAAAAGAGTTTTATCGTTAGTTCGTGGCTGGGAGATGCCAAGCACAGGAAAGTGGCTGATTCTGTCGGCGATGATTGGTGTGGTGGCTGGTCTATCTCTACGACGATACGATCTGGGAAATTGCCAACGCCCGCGACGTGATGAACACGCGCGTCATTGCAGTCACACCCAACGACGATCTTAACACCGCGCTAACGCGTTTCACCGCTTTGAATATTGACGAGCTACCTGTCGTATCCCCCGACGATCCACAAAAGCTGTTGGGGGTGTTGCGTAGAAAAGAGACGATCGCCGCTTACAATCGTCGCCGCTTAGAACACAAGCAGAGCGAATGAAAACCGTCATGGCACAAACCACCGCGAACTTTTACAATTGCTCCGCTCCAATATCAGATCCTCACTTTCAGCTCGACTTGCTAGTGCTAGAACCCTTAAGAACCGTCCTGTCAAAATCGGATTATTCAGGTACTCCCCTGCGGGGGAGTCCCTTGCTGCTGATGTACGTGCTCATGCAGAATCCGGTTACGATGCTGTGAAGCGCGCTCCGAACCGGACGGAACTTAAGGTTTCTAGCACTAGCGAGCGGGGCGCCGGTCGATGCGCTCGCCAAAATCGCACAACACCAGCGACCCACTCGCTGGCGCGTCGAGCTGATATTGTCCAACTGTTACCCAATTCATTTCCCATCCACTTACTTGAGCTCGATCACGCATGTTTGCTCATTACGACCGTCAACGACTGATAGAACTGATTAAGACCCATGCCCTGCAGTTCGGCAACTTCACCTTGGCCAGTGGCAAACAGGCGAGCTTCTATCTCGACTGTCGCAAGCTGACACTGCACCCGCAGGGAGCCAATCAAGTTGCGGCTGGGATGTTGGAAATGCTGGCTGGCGACATCCCCAACGCCATCGGCGGAATGGCCATTGGGGCTGATCCCATTTCCGCCGCGACCATTACCATCGCGGGGGGGCGGAACCTGAATCTACTTGGATTCATTGTTCGCAAGGAAGCCAAGCAGCACGGCACGGGGCGACAAGTCGAAGGGCCTGTCGAGCCGGGGATGACGGCGGTGATTGTCGAAGATGTCGTCACCAGTGGTGGCAGCGCGTTAAAAGCCGTTGACGCCGCCCGCGAGTTTGGCTTACAAGTGGAGCGGATACTGGCGGTGGTCGATCGATTGGAAGGTGGTCGCGAAGCCATCGAGGCTGCTGGCTTGAAGCTAGAAACCTTAGTCACTGTCCGCGACCTGGGCATCCACGCCTAACGTACGTCAGGCTTTCCTGCCTGACTCCCACGTACGTCAGGCTGTCCTGTCTGACCAAGCTGGCCATAGTATGGAAACCTCGCTGCATCGACAATTGAAACTGCACTTTGCAGCCACCCAGGAGCAGACCGAAGTGACGGTGGACAGCTACCGCATCGACGCGATCGCACCCTCGGGTGAATTGATCGAGATCCAACACGCCGGCTTGGGGGCCTTGCGCGACAAGACCCGTTGCTTGCTCGCCCGTTCAAAGCATCACCTACGCATCATCAAGCCGATCGTGGCTCGCAAGCGCGTGATCACTTTAGCCGGCCGTGATGGAGAAGTCATCCGCAGTCGCATGAGTCCCAAACGAGGCGAACTGCTCGATCTGTTTCAAGATTTGGTCCATTTCGCCAACGTCTTCCCCATGAAGCGATTAACGCTACAGTTCGTATTGATCGAAGCTGAAGAGACGCGCATCGATCGGGCGCGTCCCAAACGCCGAGGCAAGAAGTACATTTCACTCGATCAGCGTCTGGTGGGAGTAGGGCAATCGATCGAACTCAGTTCGGCTCGTGACCTGCTGGATTTGCTCCCTGTGGAATTGCTCCCCAGTCCGTTTGACACGTCCCATTTGGCCGCTGCGATGGAGCGTCCACGGTGGTTTGCGCAGAAAGTTAGCTATTGCTTGCGTCACACGGGGATCGCCAAACTGGCTGGTAAGCGTGGCAACAACCAGTTGTATCAGCTCGCACCCCGCCATCGACGACGAACCGCAGCGTGATTCTATTGACTCCAGTCATCCAAGATTAGGTTCTCAATTTCGTCGAAATCAGACTGGTTGCGAGTGACCAATGTTGCTCGGCATGATATCACGATGTCCTTCGATTCTCTGCAATAGCATCCTGCCATGCTTGAAAGTGCGAATCTCCTTCAAACATCCCTGCGCCAGTCAGCCAAGGATTAGCGGCGGGGAGCACGTCAATCAGTGCTATCGTCGCTCCGCGTGCAACCCGATCTGCGATCTTCTCTTCCAAATTCGCCAGGGCTTCTTCGATAGTGGCAGCTTCTGCAGATACCGAAAATGGTGCACTCCCTGTAGCTACAAATTGTTGATCTGAGTTTTGTTCGATCAGGACTGGAATTTGCATTTTCGTCTATCTCCGCTTCTAGGGGTTAGGTCGATTCTACTACCCCTGCCAGTACTTGTCGAGAAACTCTTAATGTAAGCAGTATTGGGGGGCCGTGAGATCTGCTTCGATTTCCATAGTGGCATGTACAATAGAGACTAGTGCTTCGTCCAGATTAAAAAGTGGGGTTGGCAGCGCTCAGAGTAGAACGATTGTCCCAATCGTTTCTCAAGCGATTGGGACAATCGCTCTACTCTCCCAACCCCAAAATTAAAGTTAGACAAAGCACTAGCACTAGTTCCCGACCGCTTCACTTTTCTCGACCATCGGTAATGCCATGCCTATCCAATCCCCGGTACGGTTGCTTTTTTCGACGCTGCTCTGCTGGTCTCTGTGTGCACTTCCAGCGGTGGCAGTGCGGGGGGATGTGTTTCACTTTAAGGATGGTCGCGTGGTTTCAGGGGTCGCCAAGCCGCTGCCGAACGAGACGGTTAACAAACTTTCGGTGCGAGCTTGGGCAGTTGAGATTGAAACCGGTGTCTACCTACGAGTTCTCGAGTCGGAGCTGGCCAACAATGGCTACGAGCCGCTGAGCGTGGAACGCTCGCAGTATGAGCAAAATGTCGGCGACATGGAGCAGACGGTCGAAAAACATGCCGCCTTGGCTGGGGAGTGCTCAAAACTTGGATTGACCGATTTGGCCCGCGCTCACTTTCTGCGCATACTCGACCTCGACCCAGAGAATCGTCCCGCCCGCATCGCTACCGGCTATAGCCAAGACAACAACGGTCGCTGGGTAAAAAAGGAAGTGGTGATGGGGGAGCAACGCGGCAAAGTCTTCGTGAAAGGGAAGTGGAAGTTCCCCGAAACGCTAATAGTAGAAGATGCCAAGGAGGAAGCGCGACGCAACGTAGGGCTGGCGTCTCGCGATTTACATCGCTGGCACAGTACGGTCCTTTCCGCGCGGGGTGCCCGAGTCAACGATGCCTTGCAAAACATTGCACAGGTCAACGATCCACTCACTACCGGCACGCTGGCTGAGTTTCTGCTCGACGCCAAGAAACCCGCGCCGCTGGAACTCAAGCTGCTCTACGTAAAACTCTTGTCCCAGTTCGAGAATTTCGATGCGGCCCGCGCCCTGGCTACCGCCAGTGTGCTTGACCCGCATGCCCAAGTTCGCAATGCCTCCCTCACCGCCATTCGGCACTACGGGCGAGAAGTGGCCATTCCGCTCTACATCGGCTATTTGCGGAATAAGAACAACTCAGTAGTTAACATCGCCGCTGAAGCTTTGGGGGATCTGCGAGCCGAGACCGCTTTTCTGCCGTTGGTCGATGCGCTGATCACCAAGCACATCCAGGAAAATAACAGTGCGGGGATCAACGCCAGCCCCACCAGCGGCAGCTTCTCCATGGGGGGACCAAGCTCAACCGAGCTCGACGTGCCCAATCAGTCGGTGGCCTCGACGCTACAGGGCTTAACGGGGCAATCCTTTGGCCTGGATAAAGCGGCTTGGCTGGCGTGGTACGCCAGCGTCCATGCCCCTCCAGCCCGTGACCTTCGCCGCGATCTACAAAATCATTGACAAAAGCAGGTCACAGCAGTCAAGATGATGGTGTAGAATTCTCCTCGCAGCCCCGCTGGCTCCCTACTCCTTAGCTCTACCCCCCAGCTTCTCCGGAAGGATACCATAGCCTATGAATCAGCCCATGCGCGACTTTACCGACCTCCTGCTCCGACAAGGGGTGGTCGGTTTGGATCAACTCAGCGAAGCGACCAACCTGGCTCGCGACACCGATATCTCTATCGGCGACGCACTGATTCAACTCGGCTATGCTGAACCCGATGCGGTCTACCGGGCACTGGCAGAATTCCACAAACTCGATTTCGTCGACCTCTCCGCTGAACGCATCCCGGACGAAGTCATTCAGCTCGTCCCCGAATCGGTCGCTCGGGAAAATAGCATTATTCCCTTCAAGGATGAGGACGACGCGCTGCACGTGCTGGTCAGCGATCCTTTCGATTTGGAAACCATCGAAAAGCTACGGTTCATTCTTAATCGCAAAGTCGAGACGGCACTCGCCCCCCGCTCGTCGATCCAAGAAGCCATCAATCGCTACTACGGACAGGTGGAAGGTGAATCGGCTGACTCGATCCTCCAGGAATTCACCGACACGCAAATCGACTTCACGGAGACCGCTGAAGAGGGGGGGGACTCCGACGAATCGGTGGACGAATCGAGCGCCCCGGTGGTGCGACTGGTCGGCATGATGATCCAAGAAGCGGTCCAGCTTCGGGCCTCCGACATCCACATCGAACCGTTTGAAGATCGCGTGCGGATTCGCTACCGCATCGACGGCATCATGATCGAACGCGACAGCCCCCCCCGACGGCTACTGGGGGCAATTCTCTCCCGTATCAAGATTTTGGCCAAGATGGACATCGCCGAACGCCGGCGTCCCCAGGATGGTCGGATCAAGGTCACGGTCGGCGAGAAGGAACTCGACTTGCGAGTCAGCATTATCCCGACCAACCACGGCCAGTCGGCGGTGATGCGGCTGCTGGATAAAGACAACATTAAGGTCGGTATCCGGCAATTGGGACTGGGGGAACGCGACTTTAAAATCTTCACCAATACCATCAAACGCCCCAACGGGATCATGCTGGTAACGGGCCCCACTGGTTCCGGTAAGACTACCACGCTGTACGCGGCGCTCAACGCCATGAACCGTCCCGACCGCAAGATCATCACTGCTGAGGACCCTGTCGAGTACTACTTGCCGGGGATCAATCAGGTCGAGGTCAGGCACAATATTGGACTCGACTTTGCGCGCATTATCCGTTCGATGTTGCGTCAGGCACCCAATATCATCCTGGTGGGGGAGATGCGGGATACGGAGACCGCATCGATGGGAATCCAAGCTTCTTTGACTGGACACTTAGTTTTTAGTACACTACATACGAACGATGCGCCCAGTGCTGTTACACGCATGGTCGACATGGGAGTACCCGGCTATCTGGTGGCAAGCTCGGTGGTGGCGGTCTTGGGACAGCGGCTGGTGAGGACAATTTGCAAGCGTTGCAAGACGTCCGTGAAGCTCAGCGAAGCCACCCTCATCGAGGCAGGTATACCCCCCGAAGTTGCCACCATCGCCGACTTCGCGAAAGGGAAGGGTTGCGGCTACTGTCAGAAGAAAGGCTACCGTGGACGGATGGGAATTTACGAGCTGATGGTGGTCAGTAGTAAAATCCGCGAAATGATGTTCCAAGGCAAATCGACCATCGAAATCGCTGAGCAAGCAATCAAAGAAGGGATGACCACGCTGTACTGTGACGGTATCCGCAAGGTCTTGACCGGTTTAACCACGCTGGACGAAGTCTATCGCGTAGCCAAGACGACCGAGCAAGACCAAATCGCCCTCCCGATCGTCTTCAAGGAGTTCCTGGCTAAACACGCCACCACTTAGTATTGTTCGGATGACAACTGTCGTAGCTACGTTCGCCAGAACGTGGACCCCGTAGCTACGTTCGCCAGAACGTGGACCCCCTGCGGTCTGGCGACCGCAGCTACGGGCAAACTACCCCTCCAAAAGAGCGGTGTTTGCAATTGGCGATTGCGAGCATAGTTCGACTTTGAGTGTTACCAATCGATACAATCCCACCAGCGGAGGCAATAACGCGACCGCTGGTGCCCAAAACTCATCCGCCATGTGGATGACCTTATCTCATTTCATTCATACTACTTTTTTCCTAGCACCGGCGAGTAACGAGTAAGCAGTGAATCGGTTTGCGAACGATCAAACCGGCTCCCTTCCACCACTCGCGCGCCGCCCTGCTCAGCACACAACCTTTAAAAAATAGACCGGGAACGGACCGTCCATGGCAACGGTGTTAATCGACAAGCTCCTGCAGGCCGCAGTGAAGCAGGGTGCAAGTGATATCCACATTGTGGTTGGTCAGCCCCCCGTGTTTCGACTGCATGGTCGGATGCGCAAGCTGGAAACCAAAGTGTTGGAGCCCGATGACACGATGGCGTTGATGAAGAGCATCGCCCCCGATCGCTGTCAACGCGAGTTGCAGGAGGCGGGGAGTTCCGACTTCGGTTTTGCTTTCGGCGGGTTGGCTCGGTTTCGGGTCTCGATTTTCAAACAACGCGGCAACATCTCGATGGTGCTGCGGCAGATTCCAAATGACAAACTGACCCCCGAGCAATTGGGCTTGTCCGACGCGGTGGTCGAAATGGTCCAGCGACCCCGCGGTCTGGTACTGGTTACTGGCCCCACCGGGTCGGGCAAAAGTACCACGCTGGCCAGCCTAATCAATTTTATCAACGAGACGCACGATCACCATATCATCACGATTGAGGACCCGATCGAGTTTTACCACGATCACAAGAAGTCGACGGTCAACCAACGCGAAGTGGGAGTGGACGTCCCCAGTTTTGCCGAAGCCATTCGTCGCGCGTTGCGGCAAGACCCTGACGTGATTCTGGTCGGCGAGTTGCGGGACTTGGAGACAATTCAAGCGGCGATTAGCGCGGCGGAAACGGGGCACGTGGTTTTTGGTACCCTGCACACGAATAGCGCCCAAGGGACAGTGAATCGCATCATCGATGCTTTCCCAGGGAATTTACAAGATCAAATCCGAACTCAGTTGAGTACATCGCTGATCGGTGTCGTCGCTCAGACATTGCTGCCGCGCATCGGCGGCGGACGTGTGGCGGCCTACGAAGTGTTGGTGGTGACCCCGGGTATCGCCAACTTGATTCGCGAAAACAAAACCTTCCGTATTAACTCGGCCATCCAGACCGGAGCCAAGTACGGGATGAACCTACTCGACGACACCTTATTTAATTTGTGGCGCGACGGAATTGTAACGATCGAAGACGCGCTTAGTAAATCGCACCGCCCCGACGACTTAGCCAAACGCATCGTCAACGCCCGTCGCGGCCTCACCGATGACGGTGCCGAGGTCGAAGAAGACTAGACGGAATGGCGTGATGGAGTAGTGAAGTGATGGAGTAGTGAAGTGATGGAGTGTACTCCCGTAACGTTACCTTTACTTTTGCCTTTTCCTTTACTCTGACGAATTTGTATTTAACTCCCCTCGCCCCGGTACTCCGGGGAGAGGGGTGAGGGGCTGTAGCTTGGGTGCTTTTCCGCGAGTGGAAAGTGCTTTCACTGGGTTCGCCCCCTCACCCCAGCCCTCTCCCCCGGAGTACCGGAGGAGAGGGAGCCAAGAATCAAGATTCATGAATTACGAAAAGTCGCCTAACTCCACTACTCCACTACTCCACTCCACTACTCCAATCCCCCACTTCGAAGCTCAACCATGGTAGTTCGCAGAATTGGTCAAATCCTTGTCGACTTGGGTTTCATCACTGATGATCAACTCGAGGTGATCCTTGACGAGCAGCAGCAGCGGCCTGGTGCGCTGTTGGGAAAAATCGCCGAGGACATGGGGCTGATCACCGACGAACAGTTGGCTCAAGCTCTGGCCGAGCAACTGGGGATGCAGACCGTTTCGTTGGGCGAAGTCACGTTGCCACCCGACGTGCTGAGTAAGATTTCCGAGACGATGGCGCAGATGTATCGCATTTGCCCCATTCAATTCGATGGTGACACGTTGACCGTAGCCACCTGCGATCCGCAGAACTTGACCGTGCAAGACGAATTGCGGACCTTCTTGGGTTACAACATTCGCATGGTGGTGACCACCGAGCGTGAGATACTGGCGACGATCGACAAGTACTACTCGTCGGAACTTGACACGATGGAGCGGATCATCGCCGACTTGGATGGCGACGACGAGCTATTCCAGGCCGCTTCGTTGATCGCCGGCGACGGACCGTTCAATTTGACCGATGCCGAGGCGCTGGCCGATAGTGCGCCGGTCCGCAAGCTGCTGAACATGGTGCTGCTGTTGGCGATCAAGGATCACGCCAGCGATATTCACTTCGAACCGTTTGAAGACGAATTTCGCATCCGCATCAAAGCGGAAGGGGTGCTCTATGAAATGGTTCCCCCTCCACGTCACTTGGCCTTCGCCATCACGACGCGAATCAAGGTTATGGCCAACCTCGATATCGCCGAACGCCGTCTGCCACAGGATGGTCGGATTGAGTTGATGGTGGGAGGTCACCAAGTCGACTTGCGCGTGAGCGTCCTCCCGACGATGTTTGGTGAAAGCACCGTTATGCGGATTCTCGATCGCTCCGTCGTTTCGCTCGATTTGAACAAAGTCGGCATGGATGCAGATACATTGGCGCTGTTTCGCAAAACGATCGACCGTCCCAACGGCATTGTGTTGGTGACCGGTCCCACCGGATCGGGCAAGACCACGACACTCTACTCGGCCTTGAGTGAATTGAATTCGATTGAAGACAAATTGATCACAACCGAAGACCCGGTCGAATACGACATCGACGGCATTATACAGATCCCCATCGATCACTCGATTGGTGTGACCTTTGCATCGTGTCTACGCGCTATTTTGCGGCAAGACCCCGATACGATTCTGGTCGGTGAAATCCGCGACGTGGAGACGGCTGAAATTGCTGTGCAAGCTTCGCTGACGGGGCACTTGGTATTTAGTACGCTGCACACCAACGATGCCCCCAGCACGATTACGCGGATGAAGGATATGGGGATTCCAACCTTCTTGATCACCGCGTGTGTCGAAGCCATTTTAGCGCAACGATTGGTGCGTCGTATTTGTGCCCACTGTCGCCAGGAGACCGAAGTTGCCGCAGAGATCCTAACCGACTTGGGGATTGACCTGGACACTATTGGCGACAAGAAATTTTATCGCGGCGCGGGCTGCGATAAATGCAACAATACCGGTTACAAAGGGCGGGTGGGGTTGTTCGAACTGATGATTATGAACGATGAACTGCGCGACATGATCATGAGCAATTGCACCACGGATGAATTGCGTGACAAGGCCGAATCGTACGGCATGATCCCGCTTCGCAAGTACGGAATCTCGTTCGTCTACGAAGGGCACACCACGGCCGACGAAGTCCTGCGCGAAACGATTGCAGAATAGAGATGTAGCTGCGGTCGCCAGACCGCAAGGAGTCTACGTTCTGGCGAACGTAGCTACGAGAATTATTTTCCGCACGATGCACCTGTAGCCATTTTTAATTTAGTACACGCACACCAGTAAGTTTTAATTAGAGGGACGAAGGCCATGCCTACTTTTCAATTCGAGGCAATGGACGCAACCGGCCAAGAGATCAAGGACGTCATCGAGGCGGCCAACGAGGAAGAAGCGCAAACTACCATACGGCAGATGGGCTACTTCGTCACCAAGATTCAAATGAAGAAGGGGGCGGCCAAGGTAGCACCGGGCCAGAAGAAGAAGCGCCCCTTCGCCATGGGTGGTGCCAAGACCAAGCACATCTGCGCTTTTACACGTCAGTTGTCGATTCTTCAAGACGCCGGTCTGCCGATTCTGCGCAGCCTGAAGATCTTGGAGCACAACAGCAAACCGGGCAAGCTCAAGAATGCCCTGATGGACACCTGCGACGAAATTGAGACCGGTTCAACCTTGTCGGAGGCGATGGGCAAATGCCCTAAGGTCTTCAGTCGCTTGTACGTCAACATGATCAAAGCGGGTGAGGCGGGTGGTGCCCTCGAAACAATTCTCCAGCGCTTGGCCGACTTTTTGGAAAGTGCCGAAGCCCTGAAGCGCAAGGTCAAAGGTGCGTTGATCTATCCGATCGCGGTGGTCATTATCGCCGGGTTAATTCTGGTGTTGATCATGACGTTCATCGTCCCCACCTTCAAAACTATGTTTGAAGAATTCGGACTGTCGCTCCCGCCACCGACGTTGCTGTTGATTGCCATGAGCGATTACATCGTCAAGTATTGGTTCTTGCTGTTACTCATTCCGTTCTGTTATTGGCTACTGGCCAAGCTGGTCAGGAAGTTCCGGCATGGTCGGATGGGCTTCGACATGTACATCTTAAAAGTCCCTGTCTTCGGTGCACTGGTAGAGAAGAACATTTTGGCGCGGACCATGCGCACCTTGGGGACGCTTGTTTCTTCTGGTGTACCCATTTTGGAAGCACTTAATATTACTCGTGAGACGGCTGGCAATGCGTTGTTTGAGCGGATTTTCAATAAGGTCATTGAGGCCATTCGCGAAGGTGAAGTGATCAGCAAGCCGCTACAGCACCACGCCTTGCCCGGCTTTCATCCGTTGGCCTTATTCTTTTGGACGTTGATGGGTTCGTTCCCCGGCGTGATGGTTATTTCGGTAGCCCTCACCAGTGCCAAGGGGACCGGCGAGAAGGGAGCCGTGGAATCGTTGCTAGCCGTCGGCGGCGGCATGATTGGTATTGGCGTCGTCGGCTGTGCCCTGTTTTACATGATGAAGATGCGCAAGCGTGTGATTGACGAATTGGTCGTCAACATGGTCGACGTGGGCGAAGAGACAGGTGAATTGGATACGATGCTTTATAAAGTGGCCGACACCTATGACGACGAAGTAAACGTCATGACCGAAGGTTTGACACGTTTGATTGAGCCCTTGTTGATTTGTTTTTTGGGTGTCGCCGTAGGCTTTATTGTGATTTCCTTGTTCATGCCCCTCGTCGCCATGATCACCTCGCTAGCGTAGATGCTAGATGCTAGATGCTAGATGCTAGATGCTAGATGCTAGATGCTAGATGCTAGTTGCTAGTTGCTAGTTGCCAATGACCAATGACCAATGACCCAACAGCTTTTCAAAACGGAGAGAATCGATGAGCCTCAACATTAAACGACCCCTGGCCGCTCGCCCCGAGTGGAGAGTTCATCGCCTGGGCTTTACCTTGGTGGAAGTCTTGGTGGTGATCGCCATCATCGGCGTGCTCGTGGGACTGGTCGTTCCGGCGGTCAATGTCGCGCGACGCTCGGTGCAGCGTGCCGCGATCGTGTTTGAAGTCCAAACCCTCGGAAACGCCATTGAGCAGTACAAAACCAAATTTGGTGACTATCCTCCCGATGGTTCGGATAGAACTGTTTGGGAACGCCACTTCCGTAAAGCATTCCCCAATATCGCCGCCAGCGAATTCACGGTTCTGTACGCCAATGCGAACTCCAGCAGTGGTTTACCTGTAGCAGCGGTAGTCATGGACCCACCGGAAGCGCTAGTCTTTGCTTTAGGTGGTTTTAGCTCGGATCCTGCTCATCCCTTTACGGGAGCTGGCGGTCCATTGTTTGTCAGCGGAAATTCTGCCCAGTACAACGTCGATCGCAATTCGCCACTGTTTGATTTCAAGCAAGGCAATTTGACGCTGGATGCAAGTTCTGGCATCACCGTTTCATCGGATGAGTTATTGCTTGGTGCTGGAACTGTCAATGATAAGATGCCTGTATATACCACCGGCAACGGACGCCTTGCTCCGTTCGTTTACTTCGATAGTCGCACCTACCGAGCAGGCTCTGCCTTCTACAATTTTTACAAAGCAGCCAATGTCGCAGGTGTAGCGCGTCCGTATAAATCAGACCAAGTCAATACAACGGTCAGTAAAACCGCCAACCCTGACGGTCATTATCGCTATGCCAATGATCGCACCTTTCAGATTATTTCGGCGGGGCTTGATGACGATTTTGGCGGCGTACCTGGCTTGCCCAACAATAGTACTCCCGAGTTTTTTCGTTACCCGAGTGGTACCTCGTTAAACATTTTGACTGGCGCATCGAATTTTTCGCGCTATGCCGAACAGAGTGGAGTGGCCAGCGCCCAACTCGACAACGCAACCAACTTCGCAGACGGCATTTTGGAAAACGCACTCGAGAACTAAATGTGAAACAACGCAAGCTGCGGCAATTACGGCGCGGCGATTGCTTAGTATGGATAGAGCAATGAAAAAGAGCCTTGTGGGACCTGAAACTGTTTCAAGCTGAGACTCACTGTTTCAGCTTGAGACACATCCCATGCGGGTTCCCAGTGAAATGAACATCATGTACCAACACGATCACAATTTTTCGAGCCAAGCCAACGGAGCGCGCCAGCATTACCGTCCCAGCTTCACGTTGATTGAATTGCTGGTATCCATT
>JBGSJT010000022.1:0-10815 GCA_041741715.1 Pirellulaceae bacterium
CGGAACGTCGACATGGAAAATGATCTGGCCTGAGGCGGATCATCCTGATGTTGTCGACATAGTTTGGGACCCAAACAACAACAGTGACGAATACTGCGCTCCTGGACGAATTACCTGCGATGGAAAAAGTTTTCAAGTTGCCTGGCGTAGCGACGATTCGATTTCGGGCCCAGCGATTCGCCCGACCGAGATCTGTTCGGGTGATGGCATAAGCTACTTTGAATGCGTAAGGAAGCAACCAACAGATCCGTCTCCGACTTCGACGAGTTCTGACGCAACTGTTGGTCCAAAGTACTCCGGCCATTCGCTTTCGTGGTGGCTGGACAGCTACTGGGACAATGCAACTGCGAGTCCGAGAACGACGGAGAATGAGACTCAGGAATACGTTGCATCCGAAGCGATACGCAAACTTCGCGAACTGCCGGAATGCAAAGCCGCTATCGAAGCCGCGTTAGCGAAATGGTTCGCTTCGGTGGAACATGAAGTCAACGAGATTCAACTCACTCGCGCTGCCAAGTGCATCGTGTTTGCTGCTGGGCCAAAGAATCAAAAACTTGCAGTGGATTATCTGTTTGAAATTGCCAAGCGGGTTCCAATCAATCCGGGGGAAGAAAATCTCGGGAAGTGGATCGACTGTTGGGACGATGAACTGGACAAAGCCGTGAAGGAACTGGTACTCAACGATGAACTGGCAACACAAATCGCTGATCGCCTGCAAACTGGGAATTCAGCCCAGCGGCGTTTCGCAGTAGCCTTTTTATTAAATCGTGGTGCGAGCAAGCAGTCAGACACGCCGGACCAAACTGAAGCCAATGCTTGGTTCCGAAGCCATGACAAACTTTTCTATCCTGCGTTCGAAGCAGCATTACAGGACTCAAGCGAAGCCATTCGGATGTTCGCCTTGATTGTCCTGACGGGGATCGACCCTCATAATTCTCAGCTACCATTCCAACTGAAAACGGTCGTCGAGTCTGATTCATCGATACAGGTTCGCTGCGTTGCAATTCAATTACTTTGCTCGAAGGAATTGGCTTCCGCAATTAAGGCGCAAAGCCTGGAACTTCAACCGTTGTTGATGAAAGCACTGGAAGCTGACTCATCAGTCGATGTTCGCGATGCCGCGCTTGGTGCGCTGATGGCGATGGACGAAGACAGCGAATTGGTGCACGCGACCTTGCTAGAGTGGGCGCGATGCAAGGAGCGCGTCCAGGTCGAGTATGCACTCACATTGATGCTTCGTAATCATGAAGCCGGCGACCGACCGCAATCGATCGATGAACTGATCGAATTGCTTTCTGACCCCGAGTGGGGCACGAAGGTTGAAGTCAACTACAACAATTGGAGTACTCATCATCGTTGGGCGCGGCAGTACGCGATTGCGATTCTCGGACAATACGCTGCGCATGCCCATCGCGCGATCCCAACGCTCGAAGCCGAGTTGGCGCGAAAAAACAAAGATACGCTTTCCTTTGCCACCGAAACCCTTGATCGTGTTCGAGGCTATTGTCCAGACCTTCCGATTGATAAGCTGCAAGGTGAGTGGGAGTTTATTTCGATGCAAAAGCCAGAGAGTTCCTCGCCTTTCTTCGAGTTGCAAGCGTCTTCGGATCAACAGCCCTCTAGCGTGATCACGATCAGCGGAACGCAGTTAAAGTTGGGCGATCGAGTGCTTGCGGAGCTTTCCTATTATCGATCGGGCAGTCGTCAGGGCGTGGCATTGCTGCTCGACCCCGATGGCAAGAAGCGGCATTGCCACGGCTGGAATAAATCCGAAGGCGGTCAAACACCGGAAACTCCCCTAACTCTCACGCTTGAAGTGTCCGAGTTGCAAAATGATCCAAGTGCCACCCAAGCTACGAAGCAAATTTTTGAATTCCGCCCGGTGAAGAAATAGAAGGAATACCTTTCAACCAAGCGACGATCGTGGTTTTTGTCCGAAACCTGGTTCTTTGATTGCCGCTGCTGTAAGGTTTCGCAATTCTCGTGTTTAATCCTATAGATGCGAGAATTCCCGGCACTTTTCAGCAGCGAGACCTGTCTTGACGCCATTCCCCGAAACACGCGAAAGCCTGATCGTTCAGGTCAAAGACCCGAGTAATCGGTTGGCGTGGGAGCGGTTTGTCGCGATCTATCAGCCAGTGATCTACCGTATTGCGATCGCTCGCGGCCTGCAGGATGCGGACGCTCACGATCTGACTCAGCAAGTATTGATGGCGGTCGCGAGGGCGATTCCAAGCTGGGAACGCTCGTCTCCTTCGGCTCGGTTTCACCACTGGCTTCGGCGAGTCACACGCAATGCAATCATCAACGCGGTGACTCGGCGGAAAGCTGAACTGGCGACAGGTTCGAGCAGCGTTCGTGATCTTCTTGCCGAGATTCAGCAACCGGAGCCGGCAACGGAATCGCTGCTTGAACTGGAGGTGCGTCGCCAGTTGTATGCGATTGCTGCCGAGACCGTTCGCGGCGAAGTTCATCCGGACACGTGGCGGGCTTTCGAGCTAACCGTTGTGGAAGGCATCAGCAATGCCGACGCGGCGGCCACTTTGGGCAAAACAACTGGTTCGATTTACACATGTCGCTGTCGCGTGATGCAAAAGTTGCGCGCGGCGGGTGAAAAGCTAGAGGACGTGAGCGAATGAACATGCAACAAACATGCGATCCCGATCGACTCGATGCCTTCGTGCGCGGCGAACTTAGTGAACAGCAGGAGAGCGAATTGACGGCGCACCTGGATCAATGTGCGGCTTGTGGCGAAGAACTGGAACGCCGCGTCGCAGCGGCAGACCAATGGCGGGAGGCGGGCGAATTGTTGACGCATCGGGCGCGCCGATCCAACGTAGCGGATCTTGCGAACGATCCAAGCACAAACGGAAGTTTAGCAACTACCACTACTTTCGCTGAACAAATGGATCAAGTCGTCGGCATGTTGGCTCCCACCGACGATCCGGAGATGCTTGGTCGCATCGGCGGCTACGAAGTCTCGGGCGTGATTGGTTGTGGTGGGATGGGAGTCGTCTTCAAGGCGCATGACCGTTCGCTCGATCGAGTGGTGGCGATCAAAGTCATGGCCCCGCATCTGGCTGGCAGCGGCGCGGCGCGAAAACGATTCGCTCGTGAATCGAAAGCGGCTGCTGCCGTGCTGCATCCGAACGTCATCGCGATTCACTGCGTCGCCGACGACCCAAAGTTGCCTTATCTGGTGATGCCGTACATCGGTGGGGCATCGCTGCAGAAACGTATCGAAGCCGAGGGGCAGCTGGGTACACAAGACACGCTGCGGATCGGTCAGCAAATCGCAGCCGGACTGGCCGCCGCACACGCTCAGGGCCTGGTGCATCGCGATATCAAACCAGCCAACATCCTGCTTGAACGAGGCGTCGAGCGCGTCACGATCACCGACTTCGGTTTGGCCCGCGCGGTCGATGATGCCACGATGACTCGCAGCGGAGTGATCGCAGGGACGCCGCAGTACATGTCACCCGAGCAAGCGCGTGGCGAATCGATCGATCATCGCAGTGATCTGTTTTCGCTGGGAAGTGTGTTGTACATGATGTGTGCTGGCCACTCCCCTTTTCGAGCCGAAACAACGTTCGGCATCCTCCGCCGCATCACCGACAACCAGCCAAGACCGCTCCGCGAGATCAATCCCGATGTGCCCGAGTGGCTGTGTGCAATCATCGAAAAGCTTCACGCCAAAGAGCCGAGCGAACGTTTTCAATCGGCCGAAGAAGTCGCCGAACTGCTCGAAGGTTGTCTGGCTCATGTTCAACAACCGTCAGCGATACCGCTTCCCGCTGGTGTCCAGGCTTTAGCCGCTCAATTGCAGTCGTCATCCACCGAATCGCTCCAGGCAAATCGCCTAAAGGCTAAACACCAACGAGTACCACCGATCGGCAAATTCATCGCCGCCGCGGCCGGTGCCGCTGCTCTGTTCTTCGCCGGCGTGTTGGTCGTGCTTGAGCTTCAAAAAGGGACTTTGACAATCGAAAGTGATGCGGATGACGTTCCGATTCGCATCATGCAGGGCGACAGTGTCGTGGAGAAAATGACGATCAGCAAATCGCCACAGAACTTACGCATTGCTGCTGGAAGTTATGTCGTCGAAGTAGATGGCGACTTTCAAGGCGTCACGATCAAAGATGGAAACGTTTCACTCACGCGGCTGGGGGTGGCTACGGTCGAAATCTCCAAGAACGCGACATTGATTCTTGTCAGCAAATTTGAACCCGGAAACCTCGATGGATTGCGATTCGGAGAACGCCACGAACGCTTACCGGGAATGGATATAAGAGGCTACGGCAGCCCCGAAGTCGCCGAACCTGGAGATACGAAGAATATTTTCGCTACGTTTCCGACGCTGGGCAACGGCATCGAAGAGGTCGGATTGATTGTCTGCGTCGAACCGCCGCATGAACGTTCAGAACCAGCTCATGAACAGAATTATCTTGTTACGGCCAGCGGCATCCGTCGGATCAAGACCTATTCGTCTTGCGAAGCAAGTGTCAAAAGCAAACAGTTCTTCGTGCCCGATGATGAGACGTACGGCGTTGAGACGTACAACGTTGGCTACTTGCAACTGGAAATCGATGGAGAAGCGAAAGAGGATGTCACGGTTGACATGACTGCTGGATTAGCTCATGTCAACATCTCTTACGTCGTTGGCTTACCGAACGACGAAGTTCGCAAGATTCTTAAACTGGATTTGCCGAATGAGCGTTCGCAGTACTGGCTGCCTGTACCTTTACCAATGCGTCCGCAATCAGCTTGGGCATCGCATTTGATGAAGCTTGATGGCTGGGCGCATGACCGAAAAAGTGGCGTTCCGAACATGGTTCACCGGGAAATTGCTATGAAGTCCGGGGAAACACAGACGGTTACCATCGAATCTGCGGTTGAATCGGCTGGAGCGCAAAACGAACTGCCAGCTATATTGACGTACCTATCGAATAAGCAGGTACAGATATCGGGCGCAGTTGACCCAGCCAAACTTAACCTTCAAGGGGTTGATCAGTTCATAGCAGATGGCAAGAAGGTGAATAATGCAAAAGATGCTGGCGATGCGATGCCGGTGAAGGACGCAAATGCTCTTGAAGAAGAGCAAACCTCTAGTGCCACGACGACTGGCTTTGCAACGCCCGATGCATTAATGCAGTTCACCAAGAATTGCCTGGAGCATGGCGATGTTTCTCGATGGTTCGACTGCTGGACGGATGAAGCGGCGACAGAACTAGCTGCTTTATGGCTCATCAATACAACCACGGCGTTGCAGGCGATTGAGACTAATCCCAAGGATTTCCCGCCGGGAGTTGCGGAAGAAGTAAAGATAATCAAGAGCATTTTGAATGAAGGAATCGACAGCTCTGAGGCGAAGGTGAAGTTGACAGAACTCGTACAGGCAACCATAGGAGTCGTAGAAAATGCCGGTAGCAGTTTTGAAGAAATCTCGAACGCGATCTCAAACAACCCATTGGTACATATGCGTGCCATGGCGACCGCTAAAAGTCTTAAAGATCTACGACGCTTTGTTGTGCGTTTCACTGAGTTCGACAAGGGTATGGCTCATCAACTAAAGAGCTATGACTTTGAAAACGCCATCGAGCAAAGCGGCGATACCGCAACTGCGATCTTCAAAACTGATGGCAACAAAATCCGCTTTTCCAAGACTGTAAACGGATGGCTTATAAGCGATCTTAATGAGACCCTACCGTTTGTAAAGTCTGCGTTCAAGTGCCGGTTCCCGGTATCGAGAATCCTGAAACCCTCGCCGGCCTCCGCTGCTGATTCGCCTAAACGAACGAACGCAAAGTCTAAGGATAACGAGCTCAACACGTCATCCAAGTCATCTCCCGAGTATCCACCGGTCAAGATTGTGGTTCATGATGAAGAAGGTAAACCACTTGAAGGCGTGAAGGTCAGTCTGTACCAAATCGCCAAAGATCAGGGTGGTCAGGTTCTTGAGATCAACGAAACCTCTGATGGGAAAGGCATGGCAGTCAATCGCAATCTGCCGTATGGCCACTACGCGCTATCTGTCAAGACTGCGGATGGTTGGTATCTGCCTGGATCAGGCAGCAAGATCAACGTTGAGTTCGAGAAAGGGCTTGACTTTATCCTTGTGGCTCCGACGCCAGTTCCGTTTAGTAAGCTGATAATTCGCGATGACGTGAAAACAACATCTGCATCGGTCAGCGAGTTGCGTTTTGGAATCCTTGAGGAAGTGAACGGGTCGGGATTCTGGGTGTCAGCGGCTCCTGAACCGGAAGCTGACCTTGGTGATTATGAAACTTTCCCAACGATAGCCAATGGGATTGAACATGTCGGGGTCGATATTCGCTATGAGATTGCGAAGTGCATTTCACAGCCTTCGCCATCTGCTTTACATCTCAATACAAAATGGAAGTGGTATCCAGACCAGGCGAAGTCGTCCCGTCGATACCTGATCGTCAATGGCCATGCACGCGGTTTCGTCAATGGAACCGTGGACCAGGGCATACGACTCCATGTATGGCCCAAAGACGATAGTCAACTGTTCCGTCTGCCGAGTTCGAAGCATCGAGTCGGCGCGTCGCTGATTGCGCTACGAGAACCAACTGCACTTCCTTTAGAACTCGCAATCCCAGCGGGAGAGATCAGCATCTACGTCGAGCGGATCCTCGGCAGGCCGAATGCGGCTGCGATGGAAGCACTGAACACGCAAGCGATGGGAAATCAGGAAGAGCTTTGGCTGGAAGCAAAAGTTCAACGTAACTCAGCGTGGATCGAGCGTCTCGTTGATACTACCGGCTGGATGCCAACAATTCTCAAGCCAGGATACAACGAAATATCTGGGCATTTGCAAATGCACAAGTTGATGAAGTCTGGTGAAAACCTGGAGATATTCCTTGGTGGACAGAAAATGCACAAAAAGGAGTCGAATGCGTCCGAAGCAAGAACGCTCGATGACTTAACATCCGTCTACAACGATCAGACTCGTCAGTTACGGACCGAGTTATTCACTCCGCCGATTCCTGATCTGACGACGGACCAGATGCGGGCTGCCATGCTCGATGCGGCTGAACAATATCGTAAGGACGGTAAAGTCGAGATCGCTTCGGCGCTGAAGACATCGGCTGAAACGAATCGCCTGGCCGATCGCCTTACGTTTATGGGCATGTCGGGAACAATGTCTCAAGGCTTCCGTCAAATTACGCCCACGTTTCATTTTGAAGTTGCCGGCAATTCGCTTCATTCAGTCATACTACCCAAGGCCGAGCTTCGCTACAGTCTCCATGGCTGGTCATCAAAAACCTGGGGCGATATTCACCCGCCCATCACTGGGAAGTGGGAATTGGTGTCGGTCGAGGAACACGGCGAAACACTAACTCAAGCAGCGTATGCTGAGTGGCGCAAATCGCATGAGAGCTGGACAGAGCTGACCATCGATGCGACATCGCTGACCATGGCTGGCGACAATGCCGCGAAGCTCGATTTCTCAGTCGATTATGACGCTGGACTCCTGCCGCAATATACTATCCGTCAGGATGGCAACACCAAGTACTCTGGCGTTTTGATGGGCAGTGGCTTTATCGACGACAACCAATTAGTCTTCGCAATCGATCTTGAGGGAAGTTCAACGCCTCAGACTTTTCATACCACTGATGGCAAGTCGACGAACCTGACGTATCGCCGCCATCCTATGCCTGACATTCCAACGATCTTTCAAAGCCATCCTAGGGCTACTGACCGCGTTAAGAGGGCGTTTGAATCGGCAGCCACGGTGGCGAGAAAGGATGACACGACGTTCAACACATTGCATCTGCTGGCAGCACTTATGCGTGATGGCAGTTTGCCAGAAATTGCTGAGGTCGCTGAAAGAAAAAAGATCTCGATGACAGACTTGATCAATCGATGCGATGACGCTGCACGAGTGGCCGAGCGTTTGTTCAAGGCAACTGGCGACCGCGGGACCGGCGTTTCGCAGACGACTTCAGCGGAGCAATGGAAGGAACTGTTTGAAGCGACCGAATTGAAAGCCAAAGAGTGGAAACACGACTACCTGGGGCCAGCCCATTTGCTAATGGCGTTAATCGCAGATGATCCGCTGACGAAGCTTTTCCTAAAGGAACAAGGTATTGACGCGGCTGAGATTCGCGACATGACGATGCAGATTTACTTCTCACCAGGCCGCGACGCACCGGTGGTTCCAAAGCAATGAAACGGTGAAAGCCATTTTGCGCAGCAGGTCGCTGTTTCTTGTTACATCAAATGCTCGTCTTGTCATGGCATGTATTCCGGTGGTCTTCTCAAGTGTAGACATAGACTTCACCGACCGAGCAGACCGCGAGTTGCAACCGCAGAACCTTTCGGATTGGCAACTCCGACCCAGGAGATTTTATTTCTATTTAGCTAGAGACAGTCTTGACGCAAGTATGGTCGCGACCATAAACTCTAGTTAATTAGAGATGAAGTTCGAAAGGGCAAATTATGGCGAGACCAAATTCGGAGTATCCAACGGAGTTGGAGCTGCAGATACTGAAAGTACTGTGGGATGCCGAGCCGATGACGGTTCGGGATGTGCGAGACGAGTTAGCTGCCGCTGGACGTGATCTGGCACATACAACCGTGATCACCATGCTGGGCACGATGGTCGATAAAGGCCAGATCGAAAAGCTGGAGCCGACTCAGGGCAAAGCGTTTCGATTTTCGCCGCTGATCCAGCGGGATGATGTTTCGCGAGGCATGCTTGGCGACTTGGTCGAACGAGTCTTCGATGGCTCGGCCGAAGCGGTGATGTTGAGTCTGTTTGATGTGAAGGAACTGGACGAGGAAGAACTCGCTAGTCTTCGCAAGTTGCTGAATAAGAAGATGCGGGAGGCCAAGTCATGAGTCGTTTCTCGATGGATTGGTCAGAACTGTCGCTGCAAGTGATGATCGCGTTTGGCCATTTTTTGTGGCAGGCTTGCGTTGTCGGTGTCGTGCTGCTCGTTGTACAGCACGTAGCCGAGTCTCTCCGAGACTCGCGTTCTCCTCTGCGACTTCGTCGCAGTAATGTCAGTCTCGGAGAGACTGACCTACGTGGGGCGAACATTCGTTACACGATCGCCTGTGTTGCCTACTTCTCACTACCGATTTGCGTTATCGCCACCTTCGCGTGGGTTCATCAATCGCGTGGGCCGATCGTGTTGGTTGCAAGTGATCCAGTTGAGTCGCCATCGTCTCCAATTGTGTCTGCAAGTGAAGCCATCCCACCAATGGCAAACTCTGACATTCCCGTTCAGCCACCGTTAGCAACGCCCATGAATCCAGAGGTTCCAGTTACTGAACCGATCGAACCGCCGACTCTTATGGAGGAGCCGCAGACGTCACCTGTGCAGCGCATTCAGGCGTTCGCGCCGTACCTTTTGCTCGCTTACATAGTCGGTGTCGGTTTCATGTTGGCTCGCTTCTCATTGTCAATCATTGGCAGTTCTCGTCTGCGTCGAACTGTCCAGCCGATTACGGATGTCAAGTTGCTGAGAACCATCGCGGAACAATGTGCCCGCGTAGGTTTGAAGCGAATCCCAATCGTAGCTCTTTGTCAGCGAGTATCAGTGCCGGTTGTAGTTGGCATCGTCAAGCCGATGATACTTTTGCCACCTGCGTTGTTGTGCGGTCTCGATCCAAATCAAATTGCCGCGATCCTCAGTCACGAGCTGGCTCACATTCGTCGCTACGACTTGATTTTCAATTTTCTGCAGCGAGTTGTCGAAGCTTTGCTCTTCTTTCACCCAGTCACTTGGTGGATCAGTCGTCGTGTAAGTATCGAACGCGAGAATTGCTGTGACGATGTAGCGGCGACGTGTATGGGAAGATTGCCCTACGCGGGAGCGCTCTTGAAAATGGCGGAGCTGTGCATCGGCAACGACCGACGACGCTCCGCGGCTCTGGCAACCTTGTCCGCTAGCGGCAACAAATCCACGGACCTTGGCTATCGCATTCGAAGGTTGATCGGTGCCGAAGAAACGACCCGAGTGGGATTCACACGCCGCAGCATCAGCATCGGCTTGGCGATGATCTCATTGTTAGCCGTTTCACTTGTGGCATGGGGACAAAATCAAAACTCTGAGGATGAAAGATCGGAGGATGAAGCAGTGCAACAAATCTTCACTCCCGAACCAAATTGGCAAACAAAGCTCGCTGCTGATGACGCTGCCTCTAAAATGTTTCGCATTTCACCCATCGTTGTTGCGGCGGACCGCGTGCTGAGCATCGGAAAGGATTTCGATCTGACAACGGGGATAGAAATCCAGAAACCTTTCGTTCGCTTACCGCGAAGCTATGAATTTGAAGTGGCGCTTGACCCCGCCTTTCGTCGCAGGTCATCGGATCACAAGTACATCGTTGAAGCTTCAAATCGCTCACCGGGGAAAAACTGGACTAAGCCATCGTTTGATCTGAGGGTGCTGCGAGCGAAAGACGGGTCACAATTGGGCGTCACGATCACAGTCGCTGGGCATTTTGGATGGTCTGATTGTGATGTCGATGTAGAGAATGGAGGCGATTTTCTAGTGCTCGGAGTGGGCAACGAAGTTCAAGTTTATCGCACCGAAACCGGTGAAGTCGAAACGACAATGCCGGTCAAAACCAAGCGTGTTGATGCGGTCGCCATCAGCCCTGATCTTGAATGGTTGGTTGTTTCCGATCAAAACGATTTGCACTTCTGGCGTTGGCGCGATCAAGCGCCGGTGAAGACGTTTCATATGGGACGCAAGATCGATAGCCTCGCCTTCACGCCTGACGGGCAATACCTGGCAGAAGGGCCAGACACTCGAGAAGATATTCAGATCCGCGACATGC
>JBGSJT010000023.1:0-2807 GCA_041741715.1 Pirellulaceae bacterium
CAAACGAAGAGCTATACTCAAGATACTACACCGGAGGATAGGGCTCTGCTGGGAAGCAACCCGAGCGCCGTTGTAGCGTCGAAAGCAAGTGTGGCAGAGGGCTCGATGCTCTCTGCCACTGCTGCTTGCTTTTGACCTCAATGCGATAAATCCCGGGGGCCCGGGGGCTGGCCCCCTCAAAAAAATAGTCTTCAGTCCATTTCTTTAACCCACCTCTAAACAAATCGCACCTCCCCGTTCCACACTTCCCGTCTGACCAAAACTGGGACATGCTCGCGACCGAGATGCGAAAACTTCGAGTCGACGAGCGTAGTGTCGCGACATTCCATGTGCTGCCAGGAGATGCTCCCGGCGATTTCCGAATGCTGACGTGGTTGCTCGAAGGATTCGGCCGCAATCGCTGTCGGTTCGATCACGTTTACAGGAGAAGTAGCTCGGATAACACAGACTTTTCGCAACGCATCGAGGCGAGTCAGGAATTCACGAACGATTCTCACCTGCTCGCCATCGCTGGCTCCATCGAGAAAGAACTGGCTCGCCAAGTGAGCTACCTCAAGACGGAAAACCAGATCCTTCGCAGTCGGTTCCCGGATCGGATAAGTCTAACCGAACGCGAGAAGAACCGCCTGATTCGCTTCGCCAAAAATCTGGGTTCGGCACTCAACGAATTAGCCACAATCGTTCACCCAGGGACAATCCGTCGCTGGATTCGCGAGGCCGCAGCCAAAACCGCGGCGCTCCAAAAAGGCAAAACTGGCCATCCCCGGACCGCTGCTCGGCGGCGAACTGGCCAAGGCAATAGGCACTGAATGCGGATTCACGGCGCGGTAGGCGAAATGAAATAGCTCTTTTCTCAACAATAAAAAATCGGCGTCAGAATTAGCGGGCCTAAAGAGCCAACTACTTTTCAATGGAGCAGATCTACGCTGATCTTGCAGGGACGTATTCAGCCCTCTTGATGGCTACATCGGCCACACTTCAGTGACCTTTTCTTCCGAAATGGGGCAAGTTTTGATCGCTCGAGAACCTCTAGTCCTCAATCAAGCGAAGGCTGACTGGTAGATTACTTGGACGCTCAAGCTTTGGACTGGCATGATGGTTCGCGTTCAAGGCAACACCAATCAAAAGCGTACGCGTCGTAAGGTTCGTGATCAGATTATTCGAATGGAATTCTGGACATTCTTGAACTCGCTGAATCTAATCCCTGCGCAGGTAATCAGGAGTGCACGACAACGTATCTTTCGACTACTGACTTATCGCCCCAGCGTAGACTTACTGTTTACGATACATGATCACCTTCGTTTTCCGCTGAAATGTTGAACTATAAGAAGCACGAAGCCGAAGTCTGGATGCTTCGGTACCGCATTAACGCCTAACACACAGATACACCGCCTATGCAACACTCAAGTCGGTACGACAAACCCGGCAACGCCGGTTCGTTGGCGGCTGGGCTGATTGGCTACGCCCAATCGAACTAAAGCTTAAGCCTGCCTTCGCTTGATTGAGGGCTAGGGGATCGTAGAACAGCGGGTTAGTACCCCAAGGAGACGATTGTATCAAATCTGCTTCCCGTGCGCCTAACAAGGAGCGAGCCCAATGCTCGACGCCAACAGACACTACAATCATTCAAGCACATCATGAGGGAAGATTTCCAAGCATGGCTGCCAGCTCATCAACTGAATCAGGACGATAGTCGATTGCCTTTTTCAGAGCCAGCCTTGCGACAGCCAGCAACCTAGATTCGGCTTGCGTGTGATGTGAGTCGGGAAGATGCACATCGTCATCAGTTACTGTGTCGAGCACCGAACCCACGTCATGAGGACTGCGACCGGTTAGCAGATAGAAAGCGATTCCTCCGATGGCATAGATATCGGTAGCGAAACTGATCGCTCCGAAGGCAGCAGAGATCTGCGCGGGGGCGGCAAAGCCCAGCGTTCCACCAGGTGATGCGACCGACTCGAGTGCAGCACCCTCTGTTATTGGTTTTTGCGAGTACCTTGCGAAACCGAAATCGGTAACTACGATTCGTCCGTTGCGATCAAGCAGAATGTTGTTGGGAGTTAAATCACCGTGCACGACTCCGGCTTGATGTGCGGCGGCAACGGCTTCGCATATCTGAGCTAGCCATTGCACTGAGTTCGCCGAGTCGTTTGGCTTGACGTGGGTGCCCTCGCCAGCTTCCGGCGAACGAATGTCCCCAGGATGTTCCATGCAGTCGCTGTGCTTTCGAGCTTGATGGACGCGTTGGCACCTGCTCTTGTGACGCGGAAGAAGCTGCCCATGGCGGATTGTACCACATCTTCAGGAGCAATGCCGTCGCGATACTTGCGATTGAGTCGAGACGCAACCAACGCAATCAAACGGACTTCGTACCGCGCCAGAAGCACACGTGCAGCATCCTGTGAACCTGAATGCCACAGACTGACCAGTTCATGGCTATCTCGGTTCGTCAGACACGAATCTGAGATTTTTTGAAATTCGCTGTCCGCTTTGTTGACCAGATTCTCACCTCCCATCGGTACCCGCTTTGTTTCCAACAATTCTAACCGGAGGAACCCAATTATGACGATGGTCGTGACTGAACCGTGCAAAGGCTGCAAAGATAAGGCTTGCCTGAAGGTTTGCCCATGCGATTGCTTTTACGAAGACGCGGACATGGTCTACAACCACCCAGATGAATGCATCGACTGTGAAGCCTGCATTCCTGAGTGCCCAGTCGAAGCCATTTTCCATGAGGATAATGTGCCGACACCGTGGCTGCATTACATTGAATTGAATGCCAACCGTTCGAAGGAATGCCCCCCAGC
>JBGSJT010000024.1:0-3408 GCA_041741715.1 Pirellulaceae bacterium
TAACTTGCACCGTCGGCATTTGAGTACGACACAGCGAGCGACAGTTGCTTCTGATGTTGCGAATATGAAACGCGGAGACGCGGCCTCCCAACCCGAGCGCCGTTGTAGCGTCGAAAGCAAGTGTGGCAGAGGGCTCGATGCTCTCTGCCACTGCTGCTTGCTTTTGAGCTCAATGCGATAAATCCCGGGGGCCCGGGGGCTGGCCCCCTCAAAAAAATAGTCTTCAGTCCATTTCTTTAACCCACCTCTAAACAAATCGCACCTCCCCGTTCCACACTTCCCGTCTGACCAAAACCAGTACTTGGCGAAGCTGGCTCTGTACGCGCGTGAAAAGGCGTTCATGAAGGACATGCCGGCCGCTTTGCTGGTCGCACTGTCGGTTCGTGATACCCTGAACGGCACGACTCGGTCAACTGCGCCAGCTCTGCGGTCATAGGGATGTTGCTCACCGGTCAAGAAGAAGCCAACCTGTGAGTAGCCTCAAGAATCACCCACGCAACGAAAGCCCAAGCAGCGGCCTCGGGCGTCGGGGTTGCGACCTCGGCGGTAGCTGGGTCGGCACAGTTCGATCGGACCGACCCAGCTACCACCACGTTCGCTTCGAACGCCGGTCTCGACATCGGCAAGGGGATCGAGCCTGGTTGAAGCATTGAGTCGATAGAAATCGAGTGAAAACCAATCGCGGCACCAATGCCAAATGGTTCCAGACATGTGCCTCAGGCCGAATCGCGATGGTCCATACGTTTGCTGCACCATTGGTAACGGCAAGCCTTCCAACTCGTGCGTCGCGCCGCGCTGGCGAACTCCCGCGTAGACACTTTCCTTTTTGTCGAACGCTCCTTGGGCAGCGTATTCCCACTGGGCTTCGGTTGGCAGATAGCTGCGCTCGGATCCATCCGCAGCCCAATCGTGCCCGTTCGCCCAACGCGAGTACGCATCGGCGGCGTACCATGAAACCATCACGACCGGCTGCATGGCCGTGCCGGGGCGTGGCCTCCACATTTGTTCGCACCTTTCAAACTGCATGTCACTTTTGCGATCATCGTTCGGAGTAAGTGCGAGCAATGTTTCATCATCCTGTTTCTGCATGTCGATTGAATTGAGGAATCGACAGAAAGCTGTCACCGACACCGGTTCGATGTCGATCAGAAACGACGAAAGAGAAACCGAGTGACGCGGTTTCTCATCGTCGTGAGCCTCCTCGTCATTGCTGCCAACCTCGACGGACGTAGCCGGAAGTTCCACGCATACCATTCCGTCGGTGACGCGGCGAAACATCGGAAACTCTCCGGGGGCATCCAGTTTTTCGTATAAGTTGACATTGTGTAGCTCGACTGGATTGATGCGTCCGCCAAGCTGAGTAAAGCCAGACTCGGCCGCCGGTGGCAGTTCGATCGGCTTCTTCCGCCAACCGCTGCGCATTGGTTTACCGGTCCCTTGATTCAAGAACGCGAACTCGGCGAGATCGCGAATCCTGAACGGCTGCCGAGTGAAGATCAGCTTTCCCACCGGTGTGGCCGGTGTTTCGGGTACAGTGATGCCGAATTCGTCCTCGGTCTCCATGATCAGCTCGACCAGATCGAGGCTGTCGCAATTGAGGTCTTCGATCAGCCGGCTCTCTGGCTTCACCTGCTCAAGCTTTAGCCCCAGTTGCTCGGAGGTCACAACACGCAATCTCGCTGTGATTTGATCTAGGTCCAGCCAAACCAAGGATTCATTCATGAGCGGTCCCGATGGCGAGAGTGGTTACTTTGGGTTGATCCTAGCCTATCGCTCGCTCGATCTCATCCGGACTTGGTTCCGGTCCGGTTTGAGTTTTGGACATGAATTTCATGACCCGGGCATGAAGTTTTTCGCGATCGACGTTGCTCAATCGGTCTCCCATCATCGCGAGAGTCTCGGCTTGTGCGATCGTTGCTGCGAGCGTTGCATTGATGTAGCCGTTAAGCGATACCCCCTGTTGGCTGGCCAGTTGCTGGGCCTTTGCTTTCAGGTCATCGCGCATACGCAATGATAAGGTTGCCATGGTTAAGTCTCCAGTTCGAATAGCGTGGCGAAGTCAATGGGTGTCGTCACTTCCCAACGATACTTTTTCAGGTCTGGCTTTGCAAAATGCCGAATTTTGTAGGTCACAATGACTGCGGAAGCGGCGATGGCAGCTTCGACGAATTTATTGTCGGCTTCATCCATCAAATTCGGACGCCAACTGAAGTGCAACTGCGTTTGGTGAGAAAGCGAAATGAGTTCTAGCACCAATTCGGAACTCTGTTTCGGGCTCAGTCCAGTCAGTTGACGTACCGATGGTCGCGACAACACATCCTCGTACTCTGCCACGATTCCCTCAGTCAGCATGATCGGAATTTGGCCCTGCAGCACAGCCATCAAGACTCGATAGGCGGCGCTGTGTTCATGGCGACACGCGCCAGCGACCAATACATTCGTATCAAGCACAACAGGGGGGCAGTTTTTGTCCAAATCATTTTCCGATGAACGAAGCCAGCGTGATACCGTATTGTGCTACATCTTGTCCGCGTTGTCAACGTCGAGCGGCCGTTGCAAAGCTAGCAATCCGGTTTGGAAATCTGCTTTTCCGCTCCTGTCCAGGTGATTTCGTACGATCGGCGTTGGCAGGCCGAGTGGCTCTATCTCATAACCCGAACACAGCTCATGTTCCCAGTTCGACGCCCAGCGAGGGCTGGCTTATTTGATTCCAGAGCACCCTCTCAAAACCACCCTTGCCGCAACATGCTTCCTGGCAATCACTTACAGCAATTTCGCGAAAATCGTCCGTATCTCCAGAGCGGTTGGATCCAAGTCCGGGTTGCTCACCAGGTGGACCAAAGTTGCGAACTTTGCCAAGGGGTATTTAGAAACGCGACAAATCGGGAGATGGAATACGGGGAACCGAGAGGAGCGCCGTCAAAGAAAGCCGTTAATTGGCTGAACGCCAGCCAGCGGCAAGCCAGGCAGAGACTTGAGAGCGGCCTCGCTGTGAAGTGAATGCCGAATGCGACGGTGCAACGTACCAACTGCCGTGGATCGGCAGCGTGATTTGCCAACACGCAAAGATTACGGATCGCGGCGTAGAACTCCGACAGTCCACTCCCTGGCTAACTGGCAGTGTGTTACTCGTACGCAAGTAATCCAGCAACAACCAAATCGAACAGAATGGTCGATACAAAGGAATTTCATTGAGATCAGCACTCGCTAAGAGAACGCCCTTTTTCAGTCGCTCGCCTCTCGACCCCAAGGTCGTGAGAGCAATTGGATGGAAACGATTCATCGGCTCGTCCCCACGCAAAGCGGAACCAACATCGTTACGGAGATCAGCATCTACGGCATATTGAGCTTCATTTGGTCGAGGTTGATAGGTAAGAAACACGCCCGCGGAATTGCTGCGATGAACGA
>JBGSJT010000025.1:0-5427 GCA_041741715.1 Pirellulaceae bacterium
ACTGCTGCAACCGGTACGGCAGTTCAGAGTACAGTTTCTAATGCGAACGGAATTTTAGCCGGGGCTCACAACTACCGTGCGTTATTGAATGTCAACTCAGGCACAATCTCCACTAGATATGGATATAGCGTCAATGATTCAACTGGCGCGGCATCGACCAACATTGGCACTCAGTATGGGTTGTATGTAAATTCATTGGTCAATGCCACAAACAATTATGCAGTTTACACAAACGGTGCGACAAAATCTTATTTCGGTGGCACCGTCGGGATTGGCACATCGGCTCCTAAATCCATACTCGACCTCACATCGACCGGCACAAACTCCGCTCTAATCGTCCCCCGCGACACCACGGCGAACCGCCCCGCCGGCAACGTCACGAACGGCATGATCCGCTACAACACCACGGACGCGAAGTTTGAGTTCTATCAAGCCGGTGCATGGGTGAACTTCGCCTCCGCTTCCGGCTCTGGTTCAGCCTTCACTCAAGGCGGCAATGCCTTTGGACAAGTTGCGACTCTTGGCACGACGGATACAACTAACCTCAGTATCCTCACGAACAACGCAACACGCATGACTGTCACCTCTGCGGGTCAGATCGGTATCGGAACCACAATTCCGTCGGCTCTTCTGCACGTAGAGAGTGCCGCAGGACCTCAGGGCAAGTTTGTTAGCACCGGCGCCAATGCGGCAGGCGTTTGGATCGATAACGCTGCTGGGGGCAATCAAGCCAAACTCCAGTTCTTAAATGCCGGAGTCCAAATGTGGGAGATTGGTAAACAGGGGAGCAATTCTTTTTACATGTGGGACAATACCAATTCACGCGACTTCTTTAGAGTCAGCACGGGCGGAGATGTATCGATCGCACCCGTGGGCGGCAATGTCGGCATCGGCACCTCGACCCCTTCGACTAAACTTCACATAGAGGGTACGAATAACCCTTTGACTGATGTCGGAGCCGTCGCAAACTACACATCTTATTTCCGAAATCCCACGCCAACAAATGGATTAAGCTCAGGCATTGCTTTTGGCGTCTCTGCAACGGACAATGTGGGCGCGGCGATTGTACACAAACGAGTGGGAGCAGATAGCCGCGGCGAACTGCAATTCTATACTAAAGCATCAACCGTAAATTTAGACGATCCCGTTCAGCGAATGGTTATCGATGCCGATGGCTTCGTCGGGATCGGAAACCCCACACCCAGCGTGGCGCTTGATGTCACTGGAGACATCGAATTCACCGGCTCAATCGCTGACGTGTCTGATTCACGCTTAAAAGAAAACGTGCAACCGCTAAACGATGCCTTGAGTAAACTCTCGCAGATTCGCGGCCTCAGCTACAGCATGAAGGACGACGCTAACAATAGAATTGAGTACGGAGTCATCGCGCAAGAGATTGAACCCCACTTTCCTAACCTCGTCCGCACCAAAGACGATACGCTGAAGTCAAAATCAGTCTACTATTTGGGATTCATCGCTTGGCTTATTGAAGGTGTGAACGACTTGAATCGACAGCTACAAGAACTCAAGCGCCACTTTACTGAAATCACCAGCACCAACGTCGAACTGCGCGCCCGTATCGATCAGCTCGAACAAACTGCAAAGCAAAATGAAACTCGACTTCAGCAGCTCGAACAACGGCTGATGAAGCTTGAATCCGATTCAAAAGATTCAACTCGCCGACCGGCAGAACAAGACTAAATAAAAACTGTATGTCGAATCGCTCGCTCCAGCCGGTCCGCCCAAGCCTCTTGCCCCTCTTTCCTCAAAAGCAAATCCTGTCGAACTTCAATTAAGGCATTGGGATGGCCGTGTGCTAAACCATGTCGATCCAGCGATTCACCTTTTAAATAACCCGAGTAGGGTTGATTCTCCCCTACACAAATTTCGTTTTCCTGCCTGAGGGCCACTAGCAATGGTTTTGCCAGGCGCTCATCGCGTTCCCAAACAATGCCAATGTCCCAGGGGCGCTGACCCCCACTCGACTGCATTTGTGGCGTAAACGAATGGATCGCTAGCAAAATGGGCGCCTGCCCGACCGCTTGAATCTCCTCTATCAACGACGCCAACCGCGCGTGATATGGTCGATAGCACCAGTTCAAGCGGTTGGCGCGATCTATCTCCGACAGCTTTTCGTTTGCAGGCACACGAGTGCCATCGCTTGCGGCCAAAATTAGCGATGGATCTTGCTCGGCCCGATTAGGATCTATCACCAATCGCGAAAAGGTTGAGAGCAGAGCCCGCACACCCAACCGACAAGCGAGCAAAAGTGTCAGCTCCCGTGCCCCTAGGTCATACGAAATGTGGCGACCGAGATCCTCCTCGCCCAACCCCAGTTGATTCGGATGAACGAACGTGGGCACCGTGCTGCAAGCGTGATCACAAATGAGCAAAAGTCCACTCGTAGTCGAGGGCGCACCAAGCTCTTCATAGGCCGACCATGAGGCACTTGGGCCACCAATCTCTGCTGGATTTAAAGTTGCGCTTGTGGGCGCCTGGAGGCTCGGATTTTTCATTGGATTACCCTACCTCTGGCAGCTGAATTAGGCAACCTGACCAACCCATCCGACCCCATTAACTCGCCCATTTTTGCCCGACACTGTGTCTATTTTCGGCATGAAAGTCCTCAGGTTGTGGCTTCAACTTTGCCATAATGCCATTGCCACCCTGGCATAAACCATGCAACCCCCACCTACAAAATGCCGATGACTGAGGAGTAAACTAAATGTATTTATTCAATTCTACGAACGTGATTAGAAAGTTAGCCACCGTTTTTCTCTTGAGTTCGTCAATTGTGGCAAGTGCAAACGAGCCCACAGAGGTCGAAACAAAGCTAGCTAACCTAGTCGGCTCGATTGCATCGATCAAGAAAGTAAACGGACTTCGCTGTTTAAGAAATATATCGAACTTGCAAACGCCATGTATTCAGCCGGTCAAATCGACCAAGTTCCAAACGACAATAGAGCATCTTGCTTGATCAAGGCGCACGGTGGACGTTACAGCAAAAGCTATGGTATTTACACTGCTGGCATTCGGTTGGCATATGCATACGATGTTGATGAACTGACAAACTCTTTGCAGAACATGAGCGCTATAGGAGTCTGCGCCCTTAAACCTCAAACGTGCAGCATTGAGAAGTCCGTCAGATCAATTCAGACGTCATTTTATACTTTGAAAGTGGGTGCCGTCGATGTTTTTGGGAGCTACCAAGATTCCGAAGCTAAGAGCAAACTCGCTGACCTGGAACAAGCGGGATTTTGCATCGGGTCCAACAGCTCTTTGTAGCACCTTGCCAATCAAAAATTTAAATTCAGCGCAGACTGATTGCTGCACCAATGATGGATGAAGCGTCCGCGGTGCCTGAGACTGTGACCGTCAGCGGTGTTACCGCCGGAATTGTAGACATTGAGCCACCCGTGTGGTGGCGCGCCAATGAATCTGCGAGGTTTGTTGCAAATCGACTGGTCAATCCAGCTGACCAGGCCATGGCATTGGAGTTGTTGTAGTTCATGCCGATTGCGACTCCATTTGCAGGAACATTCAGAGTCCCCGTCCTTGTGGTTGTCCAACTCGTTGAGGCGAGGACCGCAGTTGATTGCAGGTTCTCGATGGACCAGACTCCAACTCCTGCATTGACCATTGTCCCATCAAATTCCACGGCAACGGTTCCAGTTGTACCCGTCGGGACGCGAACCATTGCGAATCCCACGACGGAATTGTTCACTTGGTTTTGATAAATGATGGAGGCTGGCACTCCTCCAATGGTGACAGTGGAGATCAATCGAGGAGCTGCAGCCCGGCTCACAATTCCCACGAGGATGGTGCGATTGGGTGCCGGTAAACCGAGAGACAAGCCTGCAAAAGAGTAGCTCGCCGTATCTGTCGCATTCGAGGCCGTTGTTAAATACGTCGCCGTAGTCGGTGGCGGCGATCGCCCAGTGAAACCCAAGGTGTTGCCCTGAGCATGAGTGTGTGTTCCAGCAAGAGCTACTCCACCCAAGACCAAACGAATCGATAATCTTAACAACGCGGTTCGCATGGTTAAAAACCCGCCATCCATGAGACGTAGCCCACGGATCCAGCCTTGATGATTGTCAGCACGGTGTGGCCGGTCGCAGTGATCTGGTTTGATCCACAAACCGGTATGCATCGCCAAGTGGTGATGTCGCCCGTTGCATCGAGTGTAAATGTGCCGGCGCTGGTGAGAATCAGAGTGTATGTCGCACCGTTGACCATACTTCCTGCGGTTGCGGTGAGTGTACCAGCAGCAACCGATGTGGTTTGAATGTTGCCAGCTCCCCAATCGGAATTGAGTGAAGCGTGCGACACGTATCCTCCACGAATTTGCCCGTTGACGTCGAGTTTTGCGGCAGGAGTTTCAGTGCCTATCCCGACTTTTCCGTCATTCTTGATGGTCATTCGAACCGCAGGCGTGGTGGATCCATCAGGAGTCGTGTAAAAATCCCAGCGCCCGGGCATGTCACCATTCGCCGCCGTTCCGTCCACATTCAACTCAAGTTTGCCGGCTTGTTCAAAACTATTGGAGTCATAGCCCTTCCCCTCAAGCTCCAAGAGCGTGTTGTTGTCTTGCACAACTGTTGGACTAGACGCCGTACCTCGAGATCGGAAAAACTGCACACTCGGATTAAACGCGGCCGTGTTGGTGTAAGAGTCCATGCGGAGAACTGTCTCTGCCTCGGAGCGGACATGTAATATTTCGGCAGGCGATGCGGTGCCTATGCCGACGTTTCCGGAGTTTTTGATCGTCATCCGAATGGCTGGAGTGTTTGAACCGTCAGGAGTCGTAAGGAAATCCCATCTTCCTGGTGTGTCGCCTGCGCCAGTAGTGCCGTCGATGTTGAGTTCAATTGCTCCCACATCTTGAAAGGTAGAACCGTCGTAACCTCTGCCGATGAACTCCAGAATTGTATTGTTGTTGATAACGGTCGTTCTTGCAGAAGACGTTCCACGGGCTCTTCTACCCATAAATTTTGGATTGTCAGCCGCCGTGTCGGTAAAGGCATCAATTTTTAGAGCAGTCTCACCATTTGACGACAAGTGAAGGAGGTCATCGGGAGCAGTCGTGCCTATGCCGACGTTGCCCGCTGAATCGACAACAATTCGGGCTGAATTGTTCGTGAACAGACTCAATCCCCTGGCGTCCGTCGTGCCGAGAGTCGCAACTTGTCCAAAGGCATTGCCGCCTTGAGTGAAGGCAGATCCCGCGCCAGAACCAGAGGCGAAGTTCACCCAAGAGCCGGCTTGATAAAACTCAAACTTCGCGTCGTCGGTGTTGTAGCGGATCATGCCGTTCGTGACGTTGCCGGCGGGGCGGTTCGCCGTGGTGTCGCGGGGGACGAGGAGTGCGGAGTTGGTGCCGGTGGATGTGAGATCGAGGATGGCTAACGGAGTTGTAGTGCCGATTCC
>JBGSJT010000026.1:0-8869 GCA_041741715.1 Pirellulaceae bacterium
ATGACCGCGCACCAAGTCATCGGCGCCCACGCAGTGCACCGCATGGTTCTCGTGAGCATGGTCGGAATACTCCACGCGAGTCACCAGCCACTCCGCGTCGCGACATAGGACCCGCATTCCCGGGGCAAAAGTGGCTTGCTCAGGCATGGTCGTAGTCCTCGGTATTTATGCACAGGTCTTGGAGTCCAGCATAACGCAGGCATGCATTCATGATGTTTGCGTCGTCTTCGAAGCCGAGTGCCGAAGTAAAGTCAGGCTCTTCGTCGTTAGATTCGGCGAAGTACAGTATCGCGCCTCCTAGCCAGGACCGACTTGACTCGGCGATGGTTTCCCACTGCTCAAGGATTTGATGTGAAATCGTAGTCAGGGCGGTTGCCAGGCGTAAGTTGACTAACCGATTACGCGAATGGGCCGTCTGCGTCTGTTCCAAATGTCTGTCGACTTTCTTGCGAAGCTGTTCGACAGTGACTGAATCCGCCCGAAAGGCATACTCGTTCAGCACTGCGAATTCCGAGCGAGTCAGCCCCGAAGGCATCAACTCTCGTTCGTCACCCAAAGTCATTTCCTTCACGGATAGTTGACTAAAAAGTGACGATAGAATACGTTATTTGAGGGGTGTCCACAATCATGGGAGTCAAGCCCTAATGCAGTTCGGGACGAGAGTACGAATCATTCGCAATCAGCGTGGGATGACGCAACTAGAATTGGCGAACCGAATGAGCGTCAGCGTTTCTTACATTAGTAAAGTGGAAAACGAACGACTGCAATTTGGTGATTATCCCTCAGAAAAATTCATCCATCGACTTGCTTTCGAATTGGAAGCAGATGAAGAGGAGTTAATGGTGTTGGCCAATAAGGTTCCCGAGTCGATCCGTATGCAAATTCGTGAGCGTCCTGGATTGTTTCGGGCCATCGCCAGGATGAATGCAAGTGACTTGGATCGGCTGACAGCTGAACTCACCGGAACGAAAAAGGTAGCGAGGGCTCGAAAAACAAAGTAGCAATTCTCATTAGAGACGACAGTTGGCAGATCGTAACCGAGATTGAAGGCTGGCATTTTCAAATTGAACTGGGCACCAGTTCGGAAGGGCGCGGAACTGATGAGCTCGTCAGCCAATCTAATTTCTCAATTTGAAATCGCGCGCAGATCCTGGCAAGAACTTAATCCGGATCAATCCGATCCATTCTTTTGGGAGGTCAGCTTTTCGCCCAACGAAGCGGATTTTTCCAATGCGCGATTTGTTGTCGCGGAAGCTATAGAACACCGTTCATCATGTTCTCCGCAATTTGCAATATTGGTCTTGCTTTATCTATTGCGAACGCAATTGAGCAGCGTAGGGATAAGTCGTTTGTGGCCAGAAGTTGCCCGCGCGCTTTCCCATGACAATTTGACAGTCGACCCATCACGCTGCGGAAATTTCTTTCGCGACATGCTTAAGCAACTTCGTGACGCACAATTCCCCTGGGTTCACAACCGCTATGTAGCTTGGTGCCTGGACCAAACGGCAGTGGGGAGCAATCGGACCGAAGTGGTTGCTGGATTCCTTGCTTTCCTCTTGGATTCCGTACTGCAGGATCACGCTCCGGGACCATCAGGGATCGTATCGAGCATGCTCGTAGAGCGTTACCTTGCCAAGCAGGGAAGAGGCGAAGAGATTGAAGTATATAGGTCACACCTTCAACGTACTGGGCGAATCATCGTTGAATTGGTTCGCGAACTGCGTACGGGTGAGGTTTTTCATGAGTTGGGTTTTTGGAATTGGAGTCGATTACGGGATTGGTGGCTATCCCAAACCGGCGAGGATCTTAATCGTCTCACTCCAGAAACGCAGCAGGTTCTCGGCACCCTATTGTCAGGATGGGGCGATCGAGTTTCGCGCTCATCGCTTGACCGCTTTGTGGCGCGTTCTGGCATTTCTTTTGAAGGACCATGCGCTGACGGGATTTTGCCGGGCAATGATCCCAAAGGACCTGCTCTTGGGCCAATTTGTCTGGGAACAGGCAGGAACGCTAGAATCGTACAGCTTTGTGAAGAACTGGGACTGACGTCAAATGATATTCTTAAGTACAAGGCCGACTGCTGGCATCTAATTGGCCGTGATGGCGCGTTGGCTTGGAGTGAAGATCAATTTATAGTCCAATGGCCTGACGGCAACCGAGATTCGTCTCGACCTTTCTTCGTCGGTACAACGTTGGCCGACGCGCAGTTCAAGGGCACTTATGTGTCATTCCGAGCCGGGCGCGGCATTCTTCCTCAGGTTGTTGACAAGACTTTTGATAGTCATGTTCCACCTCGTCTGAACGTTCGCTGCCAGTGGGTTTTGAACAGCAATGGATTTCGACTTCATGTAATGGGATTTACAGCTGAGTTTACGCCAAGCGACGCCAATCTACAAATTTCGATCGACGGCAGGGTCAGATGGACTGGTTCTTTAGCCGAATCGCCAAATGTCCAACTGGGCCGTTCGATTATTATCAATCCATCACACGATGCTGACCCAGTTTTCAAGCTTGTCAACGCAAAAGGGCATGTTCTGTGCTGGACAACCGTACCGCGACCGTGGAATAGCGAAGCATTCTTGGCGATATCTGGTCGCGTCCAAAAGAAGCCAACGATCGGGTTCACGCGGACAAGTGATGAGGCAAGTGCGATTTTTCCGTCTGGGATCGTCGTGGGAGTTACAACCAAGCAAACTCCTCTCGTGGTAGGTGGGATTGTCGAATTAATCAAAGAAAGATTTCCAATTCCCGGAATTCACTTCTACCGCATTCGGCACGCCGATAGCAACTTCGGCCAGATTCAAATCAAGGTTGGTATCCACTACTGGGATATCGTCGACAACAGTCCCGTAGAATTTCTTGAACGCAAAACCGAGATGTTTTTAGACTCTGGGATCGAAGTTGTTACTACGGAAGCAATCAACCCCGCGAGTGTGGACGATCCCTTATTGCTCCGAATGCCCCAAATCTGGCTTAAGAGTCTTGGCTCTGGACGGTCAGAATTCCGACTGGTGGTTAACGCCGCGAATGAACGATTGCGTTGGACGGCCGCAGAAGTTAACAGGTCAGCTCATAGTGATCAGATCGGCGTATTTTCATTAAAGGAACTTGCAGCCGATACAAGCGTAGAGTTGCCATGCGGATTGTTGCGAATTCACGTAGAGAGACCCTGTGTTGGGTCTTCCGAGCCCATTTTCGTATTTCGGTGCCCAGAGGTTATTGAACCATTGCGGGGGGGCATAGGCGAAAACGCACGCTTGGAACTCCGCTCGGATAAGGAGCCGCATTGCGTGGTACGATCGCACCGCCCAGTCGTTCTTGAAGATGTACAACAAGGCAGCAGGGTAGAAGGGTGGCTCAATTGTGGACTGGATGGCGCTGTAGGCTTTCGTTGGAGTCCCTGCGTTGCAGACGCAATACTTTTTTGCGGCGACCAGCGAGTAGCAGTAGATCAATCGTTGACACTTGAGGACCTCGACAAGCAGCTCGAATTACTCGTTCTAGGAAAAGCAGGTGAGCAATGGACGGCAGCCGCGGGGCAAGCAAGATGCAAGTTATTGGCAGGCCAACGCATAGACGTTGGTCCGTTGCTTGCGGAAGCCGCTGCAGTCGACGCGGGAAAAAATCGCCATTTGACAATCACAGCCAGCGCCCAAAAGGACTTGGCAGATACCTGCCAGATGCGTGAATGGCAATATGACCAGTCGCCGGTTGGCCTCCGCCTTGATGCCAAATGGCTTGCTAGTGGCAAGGGATGGCACATTGACCTAAAGCTGGAATGCCTGGGATTTCGTGGTTTCACCTATGAAGGTGTCTTTCAGAATCAACACGGGATAAGTCTAGCATTCACGGAAATCCGACCATCTTCGGTCGGAGGCGAAAACGACAAGTCTGCCGTGCCACAAGTCTGGAAGCACCGTATTACCCTTGAACCATCTCTAATTCTCTCTCTGAATCCGTCTCAGCCGGGCTCTTTCTTATTCCGATTCGGCGAGCAGATTATTCAGCAGTTTGCGTTGCCAGCGATTCCTCAAGAGATAGCGCTCAATCGACCACGGATCGATGTTAAGTTTTCAATTCGACAAATCATTGGTCAGCTAGGCGCGCCGCCGGAAGGCGATGACGAGCGTCTTTCACGTATAGTATACCTGTGTGAGCTGTATGTTCGAGAAACCGCAACAATTCCCTTCATGAATATAGATGGACTCTTCGGAAAGATTGCATCATATGGGACCAAAATCTGCCAGCGGCAAGCAACCGCGTCCCTGCGGTTTCTCAAAATACTGACTCGCTCGCCAGTAGAACAACTGTTCGACATTCCATTGACGGACCAAGGGCCGCTTCAGTTAATGCTCGCATCTTTGGCAGCGGTCCATCAAAGCCGCTTATTTCATATAGGACTTGCGGATCCTGGTCGCGTAGATGAATTAATCAAGCTATTCGAGTGCATATCCGCCCATGACGATTCGGAACGCAATCGATGCTGGGCAGTACTGATGACCGCGTATGCCGACCGAATGAGAAGTGCATCAAATTCCACTTTAGCCGATCACCTTGATTCCGATACAGTCGAATCAGGAACGCGCGAACCACTCGTTGGGTTTGATGCCGATTTGAACGATTGGCTGATTCAGATCAAGACGAAAGGTTGATTAATTGTCAAATCCAAAACGCGAGACAAAAGTAAGTGGAGTCACTGCGCAGGATGAAGCTAATATTCTTCTACAAATTTTGAGTCGTGAGCCTGATAAGGCGACCAAAGTCGGTGTGGATTTAAACGAGCGATTTTCCGCCGCGCCGCGCAAGGAGATACTCTCGCATGTCCGCAGTCAACTTTCTCGAATGCGGCCAGCAGTTTCTTCTGCGGCAATTCATCGATTTCTGAAATCTCAATGTGATGGCGTCAAGGATCAGAATTTCTATGCGCACTTTCAAGAGATTTTGGGCGTTGCACTTGAGCTTCCCGACGACGACGGAGTTCAAGTTGCTGCAGCCCTCACCGCCGAGCTTCTCCGATCGAATAAGTCATTATCGGTTCCCATGAAACGCATCCCAAAAGCAGCTTCAATTCTGGCTCGAGTATTCCAGCGATTGTGCAGTTCTGATCAACTGGAGCGAAAGCATTTGCAGTGTTGGACGGAATCAGCGCAGAGCCAACTTAGCCTGGCACAAAGTAGCAGCCTACCGTTTACTTCGGAAGAGGCAACGAAGCTTCTCGACGAGCTATCTCGCATCGATCGCAAGATATTACCTGATAGCTTACTCGCTTGCGTTCCGAGTCTAATTGCACTTGCCCAAGTTGAGGGGGCAGCTCAGTTCCTGAGGACATCTATTGGTCAACAGTTTGCACGGGCCATGTCGGGTCTCACGGAACGTACCATTAAAGACTCCGAGTCAGTTAAGCAAGAAGTTAGTGTCGACACAGAGGACGCAAAACCGCGAGAACAGCTTTCTAGGGCAATGGATACCATTCTGCAGGTCTTCGATGTCGCCATAACGCGGAATGAGCGCATGGAGGATCGTCTCAAGAGTCAAGAACGAGAAGCGGCTAATCAGCTCACTCGCATTAACACAGAATTGCAAGAACGCATTCGAGATTTACAAATCGCCCGTACGGAACATCGCGACGAGGTTGAAAAATATAGTGAACGGATTCGCCATCTCGAGCTGGCCGAGAAGGAGCTCGCAGAAAGTATTGAACGCTTGCGTGCTGATCTGCAGCTTTCGGACCATAACTCACGTCAGAATGTCGTGGAACAAGAGAATGAGAAGCGACGCCGTTTGGGAGAGGTACTAGGAGCGGCTATGGAAAGTCTTCGTCGAGATTTAGAGCGGGCAATGCGCGATTTTCCAGACAGCGAAGTGATTCGCAATGCCGGGATTTCTTTTGATTCTCTCCACCGCAGGTTACTCCGAGAGGCGAGCCATATGGACGAAACACGTCTGCCCAAAGAGCTTCTTGATCCCAAGAGCTTAAAGGGCTGAGTGAATAACAAATGGCACAAGAGATTAATGTAGGTATAGATTTTGGGACCACGAATTGTACCGTAGGACTGCTTCGCGAGGACGGCGGCGTAAGTGTCCAAGGGCCTATGCCGTCGCTCGGTGTTTGGTCAAACGGAGAGGTTACATTCGGGCATGATGCCGTGCAAAAGATTTTGTCCGGTGACCCGTCTGTTTATCCAATTCGTGACTTGAAACTCGTCCTGGGAACTGATCGCCGTGTGCATGCAGGGCCTCAACAGCTTGATCCAATTGATTTGGCCACTCAGCTTTTTCGTGATATCGCCAACCGCTACTTCCCAAATCGCATTCCGAAAACCGCCGTCATTGGAACTCCGATCCGTTTCTCTCGTGACCAACGCAAATCCCTTCGAGTGGCAGCTGAGAAAATAGGGTTCGAGCGCGTCCGCCTTGTATATGAACCAACAGCTGCCTTAATCGGGCGCGGAGGGCTTGAGAAGTTATCCGGACTTAACCACGTATTGATTGTTGATTGGGGCGGCGGAACGCTTGATATAGCCGTCGTCCGCGTTCAAGATGATCTCCTGCGCGAGGTTGCCGTAGCTGGAGACATCGCGCACCTCGGCGGAACTTGTCTCGATGCTGAACTGGCTCGGCTTTTGCTGGCGCAGCACGCTGGTCTTAACGAGGCCTCATTAGCTTCTGGAGTATTCGAGCGTTTCAAGACGGAGGTTGAGTTTGAGAAGATTGAAATCTTCGAGGATCTAGAGGGTGAACAAGGTGAAATTCGCCCATGGCGCCCCAGAGCAATTGATGAAACATTTCGAGTCGACCCGGTCCAAGTCTGCGATGTCGCGAGAAAGTTTGCGCGACGAGCAGTGCAACAAATTCATCAAATGCTTTTGCGGTCTGGGATCCAGGGCGAGCTTATAAGTCACTTGCTTTTCTGCGGCGGCGTCTGTAAGGCAGGCGTGATTCGCGAAGAAATCGGGTCGGCATTTCCTAATTCGTTGGAAATTGCTACCGAAACCCCCCAGCTACTAACAGGCCGAGGGTGCGGATACTTGTTGTCAAGTGATTTCAATCTAGAACTAGCAGCCGATTTCGCCGCTCGCCAAGCCGACGATTCGCTGTGCATCTTGCTGCGCCGTGGGCAAAGCGCGGACATTAACCGCTATCGAACGGCAGATTTTTTGGTCACCGATATCCTTGCATCCGAAGCAATGTTCGAATTTGGGGTATGCCAGTTAGAAGATCATCAACAAAGCTTGATGACTGCTGATTCTTCAAGTTTCGTAAGTCTGGGAAATATGTGTGTTCGAGTTGCTCAAACCACTTATCGAGATGGCCGCGAAGAACGAGTGCCAGATATCGTACGGGTACATGTAGCCATTGATGAAAATCTCACAGTCGCTGTGCACCTGCAGTCGCATGGCGGTCGCCAAGGTGGTGGAGCAACTCAGGAGTTCTTCACTGGCGTCCCACTCGCGGTGCGATTGAACAATATCCGCGAGAGGGGTAGTTAGGAAATGAAACCGAATGTAAAGGTTCGTCCGAACGTAGTCTGCACTCACCTCTACGCATACGATGCGACTGAGAAGACGCGGAATTTACTCGATTGGCAGGTAGTTCCACGAATTGCATACTGGGAAGTTCTCGAATTCGTGCGCGAATGTCCGCTGAGATTTGGCGGAGGAATGCACCGACGAGAAAACCTCACCGAGCGTCAGAAAATTGAGCTCGAAAAATTCCTCGATCCTGGTCGACACGTTCGGCATCTATGGCCCGAAGAATCCGGCCGTGGATTTGAGGCATTTCCACCGACAACAGTCGACCGACCTTTTTTTGCGAAGCCAGAAGAAGTCCCCCTGCCCGAAAGTCCGCGCGTCACGTCCATTGAACACAGGAAATCCGGAGTTTATGAGACTGATTCGGATGAACCAGCGATAGATCGCGGTACGCTGCCAGGGACTGCCAACCTCACTGACGATGCAGAGAGGGAAGTTGACCTAGATGATGGGCAGGACGAGCAGAAGCTGGTTATTGAGTCCCCATCTGCAATTCAACAACTAGTTCTTGCTCCGCCGGGCACTGGCAAGACTCACATTCTCGTAAAGCGACTTCGGTACCTGATTGCTGAGGGCGACATTGAGAATCCATCAACCCAGGTTCTTGTACTAAGCTTTTCGCGCGCAGCGGTGGCCGAAGTTACTCGACGAATTCAAGCGGAACTGGACTGCGGGGCTCACGATGACTTGCGTTACATCCAAGTTCGCACATTTGACTCTTATGCCTCTCGAATGCTGATGCGAGGCGAGACCAATGGAGCTCGTCTTGAATTCGGATATCGGAAGAGGATCAATCAATTTCGCAATGCCCTGAGAAATGGAACTCTGCCCGAGTCAGCCCAAGAGGAGCTCTCTGCACTCCGTTACCTGATTGTCGATGAGCTGCAGGATCTGGTCGGTGAGCGAGCCCGCATGACACTAGAAATGATTGAGTTTTTAAAACGTCAACATGGCACCGTGCTCTTGCTGGGTGATCCTGCTCAAGCGATATATGACTGGCAACTTTCTGATAATGACACCACAACTTCTTCGGAATTCCTCCTGTCAGCCAAGTTGGCGATGAAGGACGGCGCCGCTTTCCGGGAGAAAGAGTTACGAGAATATCGTCGCTTCGAGAATCCGCAGCTGTTGAATATGGTTAAACGCTGTCGCCAAGCGATCGGAAATGACGGTAGCCAGCCGGACCTTACGGCGCTCACCAACGAATTGCAATCATTGGCCGAAGTTCCGATGCTTCATCTTCGGAATGCCGCAGATTCTATCGAATCTGTTGCTGTTCTAACTAGAACAAACCTTGAAGCATTTCAGATATCCGAATGGTGTCGTCAACAGTGCAT